>JAUZQU010000021.1 GCA_030950835.1 Mariprofundaceae bacterium
GGTTGGTCGTGATACCAATAATCGCCAACTCATCAATAGCCCGTTGCATTCTGCGAATACACTTCTTCCTATCCCTAGCATGGGTAATGATTTTACCAATCATGGAATCATAGTGCGGCGGAATGCTGTAACCCGTGTAAACGGCAGAGTCCACACGCACACTACGCCCACCAGGCGCATGATAGAGTTCAATTTTTCCCGGAGAAGGGGTGAATTTGAATGGGTGTTCAGCATTGATACGGCACTCGATAGCATGGCCTTTAATTTTGATATCGCTTTGCTCAAACGCTAGCTTCTCACCATTGGCAACACGAATTTGCCACTCAATCAAGTCCACACCTGTAATCCATTCAGTGACAGGATGCTCCACTTGAATACGTGTATTCATTTCCATAAAGTAGAAGGATTGATCAGGATTTAATAAGAACTCAACCGTACCTGCACCTTCATAATCCACCGCTGCTGCTGCTGCCACACCTGCGGCACAAATCGCTTGACGGGTCTCTTCGCTAATCGAAGGGCTTGGCGCTTCTTCAACCACCTTTTGATTGTTACGCTGGATAGAGCATTCGCGTTCAAATAAATGAATCAGATTACCATGCCCATCACCCAATATTTGCACTTCGATGTGACGTGGCTCTTCAAGGAATTGTTCAATGAATACTGTATCATCACCAAATACTGTACCCGCTTCAGATTTACATAAACTAAAAGCAGATGGTAAAGAAGGCTCGGAATGCACAATCTTCATGCCACGACCACCACCACCTGAAGCCGCTTTAATAATCAGTGGGAAACCACAGTCTTTCGCCACCGCTTGCGCTTCTTCAACCGTATGCACTGCACCCGGCGAACCATAAACTAAAGGCACACCAGCTTCAGTCATGCGCTGCTTGGCTTTGACTTTATTCCCCATAATACGCATGGATTCAGGCGTGGGACCAATCCATGTGTAACCAGATTCAATGACAATCTCAGCAAACTCAGCGTTTTCCGCCAAAAAACCATAACCCGGATGAATCGCTTGGGCATCCGTTAAAGCAGCCGCTGCCATGATAGCAGGCATATTTAAATACGATTTGGTACTCACAGCAGGACCAATACACACCGATTCATCTGCTAAACGCGTATGCATGGCATCTTTATCGGCTTCGGAATATACCGCCACCGTCTCAATGCCCATCTCCTGACACGCACGAATAATACGCACAGCAATTTCGCCACGGTTGGCAATCAATATTTTATGAAACATAAAAAGCGCCCCTTAAGCTGGTGTAATCACAAAAATAGGTTGCCCATATTCAAGTGGTTGTGCATTTTTAACCAACACTTCTTCAACAACACCATCATATTCAGCTTCAATCTCATTCATCAATTTCATGGCTTCCACAATACAAAGTACATCGCCAGTTTTCACTTGTGTACCCACGCTGACAAAAGCATCCGCATCTGGTGATGATGAGGCGTAAAAAGTGCCTACCATAGGTGACTTGAACACATGCTCAGCATTTTCAGCCTGCTCGGCGCTTTCGCTAGCAGGAATCAGGCTTGGCGCTGCGTGGGCAATAGGTGCAGCGGCAACTGGTGCAGCCATCACTTGTGGCATAGCCACTGGGGCTGCTGCCATGCTTTGACGTGAAATACGAATCGTATTATCACCTTCGCTGACTTCGATTTCAGTAATGTCGCTGGCTTGTACCAAACGAATAAGCTTGCGGATTTCAGAAATATCCATGATTTCTCCTTATTGTTCTCTTAAAATTGTTGTTCTTATAAAAGTGTTTAAATACTACTGCTGGCTACTTAACTGCTGATGCAAACCACGCAATGCCAAGCTATAAGACATGGCTCCAAACCCTGCAATCACCCCATGCGCCACATCGACCAGCATCGATTTGTGACGAAAGTCTTCGCGTTGATGCACATTGGATAAATGCACCTCCACAAAAGGGGTGCTGATGGCTAAAAGTGCATCACGAATAGCAATGCTGGTATGGGTGTACGCGGCGGGATTGATGATGATGCCATCCACCTTGAGGCTTTGGATTTTATCCACCAACTCACCCTCGTGATTGCTTTGAAACGTACTCACTTGTACGTTTAAGCTATCACCCAATAAGATTAAATCTTGATTGATATCGACAAGGGTTTGACTGCCATAATGCCCTGGTTCACGTGTGCCTAACATATTAAGGTTAGGGCCGTGTAAAACTTGAATGTGCATCATGCTCATACCGCTTTCCCCCACTGTTGTTGTAAGCTCAGCAACGCTGCTGCATCAGGTGATTGTTCTAATAACTGATTCAACATGACCATAGCTGCCTCTTGTTCACCTTGCGCCCATAATAATTTCGCCATACGTTGCGATGCAGGCAAAACATCATCTACTTTTTTGCTCAGTTTCTGCATACGCCGTAAACAATCTTTAGCTTCATCTGTGACACCTTGACGATTCAATACTGCAGCCAAAATATGCCAAGCTTCAGCCTCAGCAGGTGCAAACTCCAAAACTTCGCGCAAATGCTGTTCGGCAGCCTTCAAGTCTTTGGTTTCAATGGCTTGTTTAGCGCAGCGCATACCTGCGGCAACACCCGACCAATTGTTTGGTTTGGGTACAACACGCGCCTTTGACGATGC
>JAUZQU010000210.1 GCA_030950835.1 Mariprofundaceae bacterium
CTTCATATACTTCTAGGGGGGAGAAATAAGACACTGCGCGTTTACCTTTGAGCTTATCCACCACCACAGTCCACTTCCCATCTTTATCCGTCTTTTTAAAAAGCGCTGCATCGACTTTTTTATGTCCGCCCTGCCACACACCTTTAACCAAGGCTACATAATGTTTATCCACACCCCGGCTTTCCTGCTGCTTTTGAAATGCACGAAGTGCGCTTTTGCGTTTGGCAATCACCAAGACACCCGAAGTATCTTTATCTAGGCGGTGGGCAAGCTCCAAATAGGGGGCATGAGGTCGGATTTTGCGCAAGGTTTCAATCACACCAAGATTACCGTTGACTACGCCATGCACTGCCATGCCTGTCGGTTTATTGAGAAAAATGAAACGTGTATCTTCAAAGATAATAGCTTGCTCAAGGTCTATGTGTATATTTGCTACCATCAGGCGAATCTAACTGTTTATGTGAAGTGGGGGAAGGTGCAATGGGGAATGTTGATATGCAAAAACATGTGTTGCTGCCTTTTAGCACAGGCGTTGAAGAGTTAGAGTTGATCACCATTGTCGATGTGTTGCGTCGGGCAGAGGTGCAGGTTTGTATGGTTAGCCTTGAGGATATGTGGGTGGTGGGGCGCTCGAATATTAGGCTGCAAGCGGATGTTTGTTGGGCAGACAAGCAGCAACGAATTTGGGATATGATTGTTTTACCCGGTGGTTTACCCAATGCGCATATCTTGTGTGAACATGATTTATTGCGCGATTTGGTGCTAGAACAAGCCCAGCAACAACGGCATATTGCCGCGATTTGTGCCGCACCCATAGCACTTGCCACTTGGGGTATCACCCAAGGTAAAAGGGTGACAGCATATCCTGCTTGCGCAGAAGAAATGCTTCAACTGCAGCCTTCATCGACTTATGTTGCTGAAAATGTGGTGCAAGATGGTCGTTTGACCACCAGCCAAGGTGCAGGCACTGCACTTGAATTCTCCTTGGCGCTGCTGACCATTTTATGTGGGCAAACAGTGAGCGACTCAGTTCGCCAGTCTATCGTGGCATAGTGAGGTTGAAGCCATGTTATTGATGAGCAAAGCATTATCGCAACTTATTCTGCCACCAGGTGGCTTGATTATCTTAGCCATTTTGGGTTTGATATATTGGCGAAGGTTTTGGGGCAGGGCTTTGGTGGCTTTGGTTTTGCTGCTGTTTTGGTTGTTGAGCATAGAACCTGTGCGTGATGTGTTGGCAGGTTCGTTGGAACATCAATATGCGCCTATTTCTCTTGAAGAAGTGACCGCGCAATACACTGTGGATACGGCAGTGATTGTTATTCTTGGCGGTGGTGTTCAGGAAAATAGCTTGGATTATCAGGGTGAGGATATTTTAGCGCGTTTTGCCATGATGCGGGCAATTTATGGGGCGAAAATTGCCCAAGCCACTGATTTCGATGTGCTGGTGACTGGCGGTGCCCCGTTGCGTGAAGGTATGCGCAGTGAAGCAGCGTTGATGCGGCAGAGTTTGCTTTGGTTGGGTGTGGATGATGAACGTATTACTACGGAGAGTCAGGCAAATACAACTTGGGACAATGCACAGTTGAGCCAAAATATGTTGGCAAAAAGGCATATCAATACCGTGATTGTGGTGACTTCGGCATGGCATATGCCGCGTGCGGTGTGGTGTTTTGAGGCATTTGGTGTTGTAGTGGTGCCTGCGCCTACAGACTATCTGAGTGCCCAAAGTAGCTATGATATACGCAGTTTTTTGCCACGTTGGAACGTTTTTGGCGAAAGCGGGCATATTTTGCATGAATATTTGGGTTTAATGTGGTATCAATGGAAGTATGGCAGCATCAAGGAGGGGAATAATGCAACGTGAAATGTTTGTTTTTGATATTGAGACTGTGCCTGATGCGGAGGCAACACGCAGACTTTTGGGCAAGGCGGAGCTGGATGATTTTGAGGCGCGTGATGCCTTGTCTGCTTATTTCATGGAGAAAACGGGCGGTAAAAATGACTTTCCACGTCAACCTTTTCACCAAGTCGCCGCGATTAGCTATGTACATCTAACCCGTGAGTTTGGTGAAGAGGGTACAGAGCTTGTGATCAAACGCATTGCCACAGGTGGTACGGCGGAAAGTAGTGAAGCGGAAATGTTAAGCGGATTTTTTAAGATTATTGAGTCCCGTGCGCCGCAGTTGGTGAGTTTTAATGGGCGTGGTTTTGATGTTCCCGTATTGAAATATAGGGCGATGGTACATGGTATTGCTTGTCCGCGTTGGTTTTCTGAAGGGGACAAATGGAACAATTATGATACCCGTTATTCGCATCAATACCATGTAGATTTGCTGGAAGTGTTGTCTGATTTTGGTGCTTCAGCACGGTGTTCTATGCATGAAGTGGCAACCGTATTTGGTGTGCCAGGTAAGCTGGAGACTGCTGGAGATGATGTGCGAGGCATGTTTGAAGGTGGTGAAGTGGATGCGATTCGCAACTATTGTGAAACAGATGTATGTACAACACTGTTGATTTATTTGCGTTGGGCTTTATTTCGCGGCGAATTAAGCGAAGTCGCTTATGCGCGGGCGATTTTAGGTATGCGTAACTACCTTGAAGCTGAAAAAGAAAGCCGCCCGCACTTTGCTGAGTATTTGGATGCTTGGGGTGAGGGTTAGTTGCTTATTGCAGGTTGAGAGAAAAGTTGCAATCCCCCCCCCGCAACTATCATGCCACTCTCTAAAATAG
>JAUZQU010000211.1 GCA_030950835.1 Mariprofundaceae bacterium
AAGTCTTTCTCCCGTAGATTGTGTAGTTACTGTAGATTATATTCTTCTTATGCGAAAGTTTGGCTGTGATTCCTTACTGTAGTCGGTTGCTGGCAGAGAAGCTTACAAGGTGAAGTTCAACCTGATATGACGACACATAAGTTTGCATGTACAAAGAATGTGGGTGCAAAAGTAAAAGTATTCTACTATGCTTTTTTTAATATTTAAGAGAGGCAATTATGATTACTTCATTTCACCCACCACAACGTACACTCATGGGCCCTGGCCCTTCGGATGTGAATCCGCGTATTCTTGAGGCGATGAGTCGCCCAACAATTGGTCATTTGGACCCATTATTTGTGCAAATGATGGATGAAATGAAGAGTTTGTTGCAATATGCTTTTCAGACCAAAAATGAATTAACTATCCCTGTATCTGCGCCGGGTTCGGCGGGCATGGAGACATGTTTTGTCAACCTTGTTGAAGCTGGTGACACGGTGATTATTTGTCAAAACGGCGTTTTCGGTGCCCGTATGAAGGAAAATGTGGAGCGTTGCGGGGCAACTGCTATCATGGTTGAAGATGATTGGGGCAGAGCTTGTGACCCAGCAAAACTGGAAGCTGCTTTAAAAGCCAATCCAGCGGCGACTACCGTTGCCTTTGTACATGCTGAAACATCGACTGGTGCAACTACGGATGTGAAAGCGATGTGTGATTTGGCACATGCGCATGGCTGCTTGACGATTGTTGATGCGGTGACTTCTTTGGGTGGTACAGAATTGCGTGTGGATGCTTGGGGTGTGGATGCGATTTATTCGGGCACACAAAAATGCCTGTCTTGTACACCAGGTTTATCGCCTGTGTCGTTTAGTGAAGCATCTGTTGAGCGCATCAAAAATCGCAAAACGAAAGTGCAAAGCTGGTTCTTGGATTTGAACTTGGTCATGGGTTATTGGGGTAAGGGCGCAAAACGTGCTTATCATCATACTGCGCCAGTCAATGCTTTGTATGCTTTGCATGAATCCTTGGTGATGTTGCAAGACGAAGGTTTGGAAAATGCTTGGGCGCGTCATGCTAAGCATCACAACGCACTTAAAGCTGGGCTTGAAGCATTGGGGCTTACTTTTGTAGTGCCTGAAGATGAACGTTTGCCACAATTAAATGCAGTCACCATTCCTGAAGGTGTGGATGATGCAGAAGTGCGCGGTATTTTATTGAACGATTACAACTTGGAAATCGGTGCTGGGCTTGGTGTGATGGGTGGTAATGTGTGGCGCATTGGTTTGATGGGTTATGCTTGTCGTAAAGATAATGTGTTGAAATGTGTATCTGCTTTGGATGAAGCGTTGAACCGTGTGGGTGCGCCAGTATCCCAAGGTAAAGCGGTGGCTGCTGCTTTGGCAAGTTACAACAATTCATAATGTCAGACTTACTTAAAACGCCATTATACGATGATCATGTTGCCTTGGGCGGTAAAATTGTGCCCTTTGCAGGTTATGAGCTGCCAGTGCAGTACAAAAACGGGGCATTAAAAGAATATACAGCTGTACGCGAAGGTGCAGCTGGCATTTTTGACATTACCCACATGGGGCAAGTGCGTGTCGAAGGCAAAGATGCTTTGGCATTTTTGCAATATGTGACCACCAATGATGTGTCTAAGCTTGTTGATGGGCAGGTGCAATATTCGGCTTTGTTGAATGCGCAGGGTACGTTCATTGATGATATTACCACTTATAAAATCGATGATTCTGCTTATTATTTGTGCATCAATGCTGCCAATCGGCTTAAAGATGTAGCGCATTTAAAATCGGAAGCGGTCAATTTTGATGTGCTTGTTACGGATGAATCGGATGATACCACCTTGCTGGCATTGCAAGGTGCAAAAGCACAAGCTGCTTTGCAAAGTATCGTTGATTTTGATTTAGAGAGCATTGGTTATTACAAGTTTGCTCGCGGCAAGATTGGTAAAGCTGGTGGTATTGTTTCACGCACAGGTTATACAGGCGAAGATGGGTTTGAGATTTATATCCCCAATCATATTGCCGTGGATGTGTGGCAGGCTTTGCTGGCGCAAGGTGCTGTGCCGATTGGTTTGGCAGCAAGAGATATGTTGCGTACGGAAATGGGTTATGCGCTTTATGGGCATGAGATTTCCGATGCGGTCACCCCTGTAGAAGCGAAGTTGATGTGGATTACCAAGCTGGCTAAGGGCGACTTTATTGGCAAGGAAGCTGTGGAAACACGCAAAGCTGAAGGTGCGCAAAAGCGTATGATTGCTTTAAAAATGACTGGGCGCGGCATTCCTCGTGAGCATTATAAAGTGTTTGTGGATGGTGTAGAAAGTGGTGAAATCACCTCAGGAATGCACTCTCCGCTTGCTGGTGGCGGCGTGGCTTTGGCTTATGTCAAACCAGAACATGTGACAGAAGGTCAATTAAGTGTTGAAATTCGCGGCAAACAAGTCGCAGCAGAACGTACAAGCACACCGTTTGTACGTAGTAATGTGAGGAAATAATATGTCTATACCAGCAGATTTAAAATATAGTAAAGACCATGAATGGGTGCGTATTGAAGGTGATACAGCGACTTTTGGTGTCACTGACCATGCCCAAGAAGCTTTGGGTGACATTGTTTTTGTCGAAGTACCTGAAATTGGACAAGAACTTGACGCTGGCGATGCTTATGCAGTGGTCGAATCCGTGAAAGCGGTATCGGAGGTGTAGGCCCCTGTCGCTGGCGAAGTCATTGAAGCCAATGAAGCGCTTGAAGCAACGCCTGACCTAGTGAATACCGAGCCTTATGGTTCGGGTTGGATTGCGAAAATCAAAATCAGCGGTGAAATATCGGCTGACTTGATGAACGATGATGAGTACAACACTTTTTTAGAAGAATAATTTTTTGACCATATACAAGCGCAAAGCATACAGAGCGAACACTTTGTGGCTTTGTGCTTTTGTGGTTTAGTGAGATAATGATGCGATATTTACCCCATACCGATAGTGATAGACAATCCATGTTGCAAGCCATTGGCGCCGATAAGATGGCAGACTTGTTTGCCGATATTCCTCGCGAATTTCATATTGAACAAGGCAGTTTGAATCTGCCTGATGGTTTATCTGAAACGGGTATTCTGCGTAAGTTTACCAAGGCTGCTGAACAAAATAGGCATGCAGGAAACACCCGTTGCTTCTTAGGCGGCGGTACTTACCATCATTTTGTACCTGCGGTGGTGGATTATGTCATTTCACGCGGTGAGTTTCTCACTGCCTACACCCCTTACCAACCCGAAATCGCCCAAGGCACCTTGCAAGCCTTGTTTGAATACCAAACCATGATTGCACGTTTAACAGCTATGGATGTCTCCAATGCCTCCATGTATGAAGCTGCGACTGCCACTGCGGAAGCTGCTTTGATGGCAAGGCGGGTGACGCGGAAAACACGCACCGTGATTGCAGGCTCTGTGAACCCGCGTTATCGCGCTGTGACTGAAAACTACTTATCTCGCCTTGAAGGTGATTATGTTGAAGTGGACATGGGACATTTTGGCACGGACTTGAGCAAAGTGATTGCAGCCATAGATAACACCACGGCTTCAGTCATTGTGCAATACCCTGATTTTTACGGCACAGTTTATGACTTGGCTCCTTTACGCGAAGCTTGTGATCAACATAAATGTTTAATGGTGGTCACCTTTTCGGATATAAGTGCCTTTGGTTTAATTACCCCTCCGGGTGATTTTGGTACGGATATTGCAGTGGGTTCGGGGCAAGCTTTGGGTATACCTATGGCATTTGGTGGCCCACATTTGGGCATTCTGACCTGCAAACAAAAGTATTTAAGGCAAATGCCTGGTCGGGTATGTGGTTTAACTGATGATGTGGATGGTAAACGTGGTTTTGTGTTGACACTTTCTACACGTGAACAACATATTCGTCGTGAAAAAGCGACTTCGAACATCTGCACCAATCAAGGTTTGATGTGTACAGCAGCTGCCACTTACATGACCTTGATGGGTGATAAAGGTTTGGAAACTGTAGCAAAACATTCCGCTGCGGCGCTTGAGTTATTGGTCTCGCAACTACCTTCACATGTGCAAGCTGCTTCAGGGGCACATTACAATGAGACTTTATTAAGCTTTGAAAATCAACAAAAACGTGATGCTTTTGTGCAAAAAGCACGCGAAAATGATATTTTTGCAGGTATTCCACTAGAAAAAATGGATAAACATGCTGAAAAGCGGCATTTGTTGGTCGCTACCACTGAAATGTTAGAAAAAGAAGATATCAACGATTATATCACCACTTTGGAGGCATCAGCATGAGTGCTGCAAGCCCTACATACTCCGCCACATCAGGCATTCAACATGAAGAACCCTTGGTCTTTGAACATGCCCATGAAGCGCCTGAATCCATTAATCTGCCAGGTGTGCAGGCTGATATTTCAGCATCTTTACAAGCCTTCTCACGGCAAAAAGAAGCCCGGATACCTGGTCTTTCCGAGCCTGAAACGGTACGTCACTTTGTGCGTTTAAGCCAATGGAATCATGGCATTGAAACAGGGTTTTATCCGCTTGGTTCATGCACCATGAAGTATAACCCACGGGTCAATGAACAAGTCGCAAGGCTGCCTGGTTTAGCACATATTCACCCTGAACAACCCGATGATTCAGTGCAAGGTGCTTTGGCATTATTGCATGAAGTACAACATTGGTTGGGAGAAATTTCAGGCTTACCACATGTGACCATGCAACCTGCTGCTGGCGCACATGGCGAGTTGACGGGTTTGATGATGATTCGTGCTTGTTTGGATGCTAGAGGTGAGACAAAACGTAAAAAAGTGCTTGTTCCAGATTCCGCACACGGCACTAACCCTGCATCAGCAGCACTTTGTGGCATGTTTTGCGTAGAATTGAAGTCAGGCAAAGATGGGCGCATTGACTTGGACGAGTTAAAAGCACATTTGGATGATGAAACAGCCGCTTTGATGCTGACCAACCCCAATACCGCAGGTAATTTTGAGTCGGACATCCAAGAAATATGCCAGTTGGTACATGATGCAGGTGGTTTGGTCTATGGTGATGGAGCAAACTTAAATGCACTTGTTGGCGTGGCAAGGCCAGGAGATATGGGCTTGGATTGTTTGCATATCAATGTACACAAAACATTCGCTACACCACACGGTGGTGGTGGTCCAGGCGCAGGGCCAGTCGCAGTAAATGATACACTTGCACCCTATTTACCTGTGCCGCGTATCACCAAAAAAGGTGATACTTATCACCTTGATACGGACAGTGATAGCTCCGTGGGTTCGATATTGGGTGTGATTGGGCAATCGGGCGTATTTATGCGGGCAAATGCCTATATTTCTGCTTTTGGTAAGAATCATTTGCATCAAATTTCCCAAGATGCAGTCTTGAATGCCAATTATGTGTTGAGCCGTTTAAAAGATAAATACCACGTACCCTTTGATGGTCTGTGTAAACATGAATGCCTGTTGACCGATGATTTGCAAACCAAACATGGCGTGAAAACCTTGGATATTGCCAAACAATTGATTGATTTGGGTTTCCACCCTATGACCGTATATTTCCCACTGATTGTCCATGGTGCGATGCTGATTGAGCCTACTGAAACCGAGTCCCGTGAGACTTTGGATTCATTTTGTGATGCCATGTTAGAAATTGCTGCCCAATGTGAAGCTGGGGATACCCAAGCCTTGCATGATGCGCCAGTAAAAGCCTTCCGCAAACGTTTGGATGAAACCAAAGCGGCAAGAAATCCTGTGTTGGTTTGGCAAGATTAAGTGCCATAGACCTTCCAGTGTTGCACCATGTTGCGCTGATTGTTGCTGATTTAGAGAAAGCGGCACATTTGTATGGTGAGGTATTGGGTTTAGAGCCTGATTATCGTCCTGATTTGAAGTTTGAAGGGCTGTTTTACAAGTTGGGTCATGGTCAACAGTTGCACTTGATGAAGCTGGATAATCCAGATGCGCAAAGTGTACGTCCCAAACATGGTGGCCGCTATCGACATATGGCTTTATCGGTTGCTGACTTGTCGCAGATCACTAGGCAACTGGATATCTTAGACATAGACTATACGCGCAGCTTATCAGGGCGAGAAGCTGTGTTTTTGTATGATGCTGATGGTAATAGCCTTGAGCTGATTGTGCTACCAAAAGTGACTTCAGAAAACGCCAATATCTGAATCTTGGCGTTGATAATCACCAAGAACTTGCAACACTAAATATAGAAAAACATCCGTTTTTCTGAGCTTAGCTTTAGACTTGGCTTTGTATGGTGTGTAAAAAGCTATCTTGATTTGTTTGGGCTTGGGCGATTAAAGCTTGGTGTAAACGTGGGTTATGCTCGATAATATCGTTGAACTTTGTTGTGGTAAAACGTATCAAGGTTGTGCTTTGCATACACACTATATCCGCCATATAAGTATGATTATTCACCCTTACATTCAGCACATCTAACCCGATTAAAGCCCCCTCTTTAAGGCTCTCTAATACCACACTTTCACCGTGCTTATTTTCTGTAAGTATACGCACTGCACCGCTGCAAATGAGGTCAACATATTGGATGTTTTCACCACTTTGGTGCAAACGTGTTAAGGCGGCAATTTCAAGCCACTCTCCTTGCTTGGCTAAAATGCGTTGTAAATGTTCAGGTGCGCGTTTTAAGTGTTTATTTTTTTTAAGGGCGACGATAATTTTGCGTGTATTGGCTTCTTGAACCAATGCTTGTTCCACTTTGGGATTTTCCAGGAATAATTTAAGCACATCTTTACCGGGAATAGCCAACAGCAAAGCATCTTCACATGCCAAAACATCCGCATTACGTGGTGTACCGTCTAAAAAAGCCAACTCACCAATCACTTCACCTGCGCGCAAGACATGTTCCAAATTTTTCTCGCCTTGAGCATCATGGCTCCACACTGCCAACTCACCTGATAACACAATGAACATTTGTTCGTCTTGTTCACCATAACGAATCAAATATTCGCCCATTTTGACTTCAATCCGCTTATGTGTACGAAAAGCTTTGCCCATAAAACTACGTGATGCAAGGTGCAAAAACGGGGTGGAATAAAAGTGTTCTTGATGCTCTTGTAGACTTAAATGTTGGCGAATGGATTTGGTTTCTTCGGCGCGTTGTTGTTGCCCTTGATTCAATAATAAATGATACAGTTTATCGAGCAACAACTCAGCCTCTACATTGTTTTGTAGTTGCAGCAAAATCTCTACTTTTTTCTGTAGGTATTCAGGGTCTCTGGGATAAAGTGAGCAGAGTTGTTCATACATCGCTAAGCGGTGCTGTAAGGCTTGCTTTTGCTCACTTGTCATGTGGTTTTGAGTTTTTCAAAGGCTTTCATCATCAATAATCGATGCTGGTTGGCATGTTTCAACAAACGTTCTTTTAAAGGCGGAAAAGCAGCGCTGATATTGATTAAAGCAGCAAAAGGTAGGTGTCCGATGTTGACGTTGGTTTTTGCCATAAGCTCTGCTATATCTGCAGTGTCGCCACCTTTGAGGGTAACGTCTCCAGTAAGCGAACCCAGACTTAAACGTGGCAACATGAATTTTTTACCTGCGCGTCCTTGGGCAAGATAACAAGCATCACCAGCCAAAAGCATATCCATACCCCCCACTTTTTCATCCAAAGCATGAATCAATGTTCCTGCTTTAAAGGTGCGCAGCTCCATAGCGCGAGCGAGAAACATACGTAAAGACAAAGGTAAGACTTGGAATACAGGGTTGGTAGTAACAACACGGACTTGATTACGAAAAACTGAGCGTTCTGCTAAGATTTGACCTAAATAAGGGTTCTTTTCGATGATTTTTAATAGTTTCTGCCTTGGTATTTCAACAACAGTCGCCTTAGCAGAAGCAACAAAAGCATCAATCACACGTTTGCCAGGATGCATAAACATATATTCGCCGACTACATCTTTGCTGCCTACGCTTTCCAATAGAATACGCGCATTATTCTGACCAGTAGTGTACACATCTACCTTGCCCGACAGCACAAGACTAAGCGTATCACCTGCTTCGCCCATACGGTACACGGCTTGCCCCTCTTTAAGGGTTTTACGATGTAAACGTAACCAGATTGAGCCCAAAGCATCATGGATGACCCCACCCGCGACAGCATGTTTATCCTGAAATTCAAAATCTTCATGTTCCACCTGTACACGCCCAATTTGCGGGTACTTTCTGGCAAAAACAATGGCTTCTTGTTCGGAGCGTTCAGCAATGATATCGTGTAAATGTTGCAAGGTGATGGTAGCGGTGCCTTCGCGTCCTAAGGTTTGTAACATGTCGGCATAACGTTGCAGATAACCCTCATTTTCAGGGTAAAGTTCAACTAAATTGGCGTAGGTCTCAAGGGCTTGTTCAAGGTCTTTCTTGGTGATTTTTTCGCTCATGAATGGCTTTTTCCTGATTTTAGATCGGCAAGCGATTCTTCATACATACACTTTTGAATCATGAGGTTAGGCTGTAATTTTAAATTGATTTCACGTTCAGCAGCCTTGTTTCCATATTTATCCATGCTAATCAGGATGTTCGGGCGCAAAGGGAACTTATTATGCACCATGATGACTTGACCAATTTCACCTGTATTGATTTGCACAAATGTGCCCACAGGATACAACGATATGGATTCAATCAATGCTTTCAACATATCAGGATCAAAGGCTTTTTTATGGTGATTAACCAATTCACGAATGGCATCACGGGGTAAAAAACGTTGTCTGTAAGGGCGAAAGTGCGTTAAAGCTTCAAACATGGACAACAAACCGATTAAACGCGCACTCCAAGCAATTTCATGCCCTGTTAAACCTGTAGCACCACTACCATCATAACGTTCAGCAGCTTGGGCTGCGGCAAGTAAAATGCTTTCCTCTTCAATGTGGCAAGAAGTAAGGTAAGCATGGGCAGAGGCTGGTGCTTGTTTGATCAACTTGAGCTCGCTTCGGGTTAAACGTTCTTTTTTATGGCGAATCTCATCGTCAATCATCACCATGCCAATATGATGCAACATGGCAGCAATGGTAATATGCATCAGCTCTTGTTGTTGTAATTTAAGTTGCTGCCCTGTTTTGAGGGCATATAACATCATCATCATGGATTTTTGTACCAAATCACCTGCACTGGCATCAATATCACGAATATTCTTAATTTCTCGACTCATTTGCAGCTCTAAAGCACTTAAAGTATGGTTTTCAGCATTGATATGATCAATAAATGAGCGCAACATTTCATTCAAAGACGAAATGTCAGAGCTTTGTTGCTTCTGCGCAGCTTGAAATATCGTTAAAACATGACAACTTATATCGTTGAGCCAGCTATGGACATCAAAGCTGTCACTCTTGTCATGAACAGCTGTGGTCTTCGCTGGTTTTTTGTGCTCAGCTACTGTGGTTTTGGCTATTGGCTTGGGCGCGACTTTGACTTCTTCATCTTTGGCAATCAAATCTTCGTTGGAGATATTATCTTGAATGGGTTGCTGGATGTCTAAGGGTATGGCCTCATCCAAGAGCTCGCCTGTATGCTCAAAGGTTAAGGCTTCACCATGCGTGGGGGTACTGTATGGATTGTGGCTGCTTGGCGTAGACGTTTCAGGCTGAATTTTCACCGCCACTTCAATCAGCTCGCCTTCTTCAGTTTCAACAGCTTCAGGCTGATGTTTTTGGTGGGCGCGTAAAAGGTCAATGTATTTGGTCATCAGTTTGGATACCTTTGCATGGTCACTTGTACCAACTTGCTATCAATCAATGCCGAAGAAGTACGTTTCCCCACCAATAAACACCTATCCATCAAATGGTTAATACGCCTTGGCACGCCCAAGGTATGTTGATGGATGACCGTAATAGCTTGACGGGTCAGGATAGGTTTCTTACAACCTGCAACACGCAAGCGATGCAGCACATAATATAAACAGTCTTTTAAGCTGAGTTGCCCAATATGTAGGTTGAGGGCGATACGTTGTTGTAGCTGGGGTATTTTGGCGATATTGCGTTGTAATTCAGGTTGTCCTACCAACAATAAAGTGAGCAAGAAACGATCACCAAGTTGGAAGTTTAATAACATACGTAACTCTTCTAAGGTGTTAATATCAGGTATACTTTGTGCTTCATCAATGCAGATTAAAGTATCGCGACCTTCTTCAGCATTCTTGGCTAAATGTTGGCGTAATACTTGTAAAAGAGCCGTTTTTTCTGGGTTGCTGGTATTCAAACCCAATTGCTGGGCAATTTCAGACAACATTTCAACAGGGGTGAGTCTGGAATAGGTGATAAGCGCAATATCGAACTGATCTTGCGGCAAATCCAGCAATACCCGCTGGGTGGAGGTGGTTTTCCCACAACCAATATCACCTGTTAAAACAATCGCCCCACGACGGCGGATAATGGCATCATATAAATCTTCACAAAGGGTACGGTTACCCTCCGTTTCATAATAAAAACGTGAAGATGGAACATTGTCGAATGGAAAGTCATTCAATTTCCAATGTTCAAGATACATAAATCGCCCCTTTTTTGCCTACACATCGCTGCCTTAATCCCATAATCAAGCAAATAATCTGCCATACTTCAAGCTTTTTAGCGAAAAGGTGCGCAGAATAAGCTATTTATGGCTGTAAACATGTGGTTATCCACTGCCCAATATGCTGAATCTGTGCTGGGCATAAGCTGTGTGCCATTGGGTAGGTTTGCCACGCCACCTTGCACTGTTGCTGCTGCAAATAAGCCAAACTTGCCTCACCTAAAGCCAACGGCACGATGTCGTCATCTATGCCATGTGCAAGTTGAATGGGGGTCTGCGGGCAAGGTTGTATGCTCTGTTGTTCATCGGGTAGTAGGGTGTAACAAGATAAACCTAAAATGCCTGCTAAGGCTTGGGGCTGGCGCAGCCCGACATACAATGCCATGGCTCCACCTTGTGAAAAACCTGCCAAAATGATGCGCTCAGCAGGAATACCACGCTTTTTCTCGTGTTCAATAAGCTGCTGAATGGCTTGGGCAGACTGATGAATGCCTGATTGGTCTTGCCTGCCTTCAATGTTATCGCCCTTGATGTCATACCAAGCGGGCATGGAAAAACCACCATTGATGCTCACAGGCATGGTGGGTGCGTGGGGAAAAATGAAACGCACAGCCAAGCTTTGGGGCAGCTTGAGTTCAGGGATGATAGGTTCAAAATCATGACCATCTGCACCTAAACCATGCAGCCAGATGATGCTGGCAGCGGCAGGTTTAGCCGTTTCAATTTCAAGACAGGGTAAAATGTCAGGCATATAAAAACCTCGTGAATGTGTATAATGTTTGCAGCGCAGTATAGGAGTTGTGGACATGTTAACCATTGATTTATTGCGGCACGGGGCTTTGCAAGGTGGGGTAAAATATCGGGGAAGCATGGAAGAAGCCTTAACCGAACAAGGGCGAGACAGCATGAATCAAGTATGGGCGCACATTCAACAAGATGTAACATCCATCATCAGCTCGCCACTATCCCGTTGCGCTGAGCCTGCGCAAAGTTGGGCAAAAGAGAGGCAAATCCCTTGTGTGATAGAACCTTTGCTTCAAGAACTACATTATGGCGAGTGGGAAGGGCTTACGGCGGCTGAAATTGAACAACACACTCCGAATCAACTGGCAAAGTGGCGGCAAGACCCTACGCTGCTGAGCCCACCTCAAGGTGAGTCGATGTTGTTGTTTGCAGCACGGGTCAAACAAGCTTGGACACAGCTATTGGCGCAACATCAAGATGGACATATATTGATCGTTGCCCATTCGGGTTCGATGCGTTTGTTGTTAAGCTTGGTGCTACAAGCCCCGATTGTCAGCACCCGTCATTTGCAGATGCCGTATGCTTGTTGGAGTCGTGTGCAGGTCAAAGCGCAGCAGGCAAGTTTGTGTTTTCATGGTAAACGGGTTTAATACTTCAAGTGTTTACTCACTTAGAATTTCAAAGCGCCACATAACGCAGGTTTTAGTCAGGCTTTTGCTTGGGTAGATTCAAAGCGATGAACATGGTGGCAATCAAGACAAACACACCCAATACCAGCATGGAAGTGGTGCTGGCTACGCCTGCTTGAGCTGCCCAGGTATAGGCAGCAATAGCGATTAACATGGCGAGGTTTTCAAAGAAGTGTTGTACGGCAACAGCACGCCCACTGCCTACACTTTGGTGCCCGATGTCTTGTAATACGGCATTGATGGGTACAACAAACAAACCACCGCAAATCCCTGTAAAAAACAACAATGTACGCGCTGTGTTGAGGTCGGTGACCAGCATCAGGCTTAAAATACCCAAAGCCAAACCATAGGCGGCAAAGCGGGCTCGGCGTAGTTGTGCCATGGGAATAATTATGGGGGCGAGCAATGCGCCACAGGCAATGCCAAGGGCGATAAATAAGGTAAGCAGGGAAACATCGGTGGCGGTGGATAAAAGCAAAACTACAGGTGCCCATGCCATGATGATTAAACGTAATACCACCGCAGCAGCCCAAAATAAACTGACACCTAACGTGGAAAATCGGGCGCGTGGTGATTCTAGCAGCACCTGAATAGTCGATTTAAACATGCGTAAGGTGTTTTCTTTGCTTTTCGTTTGCGCAGGTGGAATCTTGCTCATCCACAAGGCTGACATGGCGGAAACAAGGTATAAACATAGTATCAAAATCAAGGCCATAGTGATGGAAATATCAGCGATGTATGCACCGACCACAGTGCCTAATAAAATGGCAACAATAGTAGAGCCTTCTACCCAACTATTACTTTTCATCAGTGCTTGGTTATCTTGGGTGATTTCGGGTAAAATACCATACTTAGCAGGGCTATAAGCCGCCGCGCCTATACCCACCACGGCATAAGCAATCAATGGCTCAACACCGCCCAACATCATCAGTGTACCCAAGCCTTTGACCACGTTTGCCAACATCAATACCTGTGGTTTGGAGCGTGTATCAGCAAACGAGCCTACCCAAGGGGCTAAAAAGACAAAAGCCAGCAAAAAGCAGCCTTGTAAGGCAGGTAAATAACCTTCTCCCGTTAATAAACCTTGCAAAATCATGGCGAGAATGACAAAAAGTATCGCATTGTCTGCCATTGCAGTTAAAAACTGTGCGATAAGCAGTTTTTTCATGTCGGCACTCAGCGTTGTAGTTGCTTGGCTCATGTTGCACCACCCATCTTGCTTGCTGCCCATGTTTGGGCAGTGGGATAATCGATTTTACCTGTACCCATCAGTGGAATATCTGCAATATGAAGGAACTTCTTGGGTACTTGTAACTCACTGATACCATGCTCTTTCGCATATAAAAGCAGTGCTTTTCGTGGTGCTTTTTCCAAGGTCGTGAGCAAGACAAGCTGCTCACCTTTGTTGGGGTCAGGAAAAGCGAGCGCGACATGTTCAAAATCAGTCCAACAGCGTTTCGCCATGGTTTCCACAGCAGTTAATG
>JAUZQU010000212.1 GCA_030950835.1 Mariprofundaceae bacterium
AGCCAACAACACCTCACCCAGATCTGATTTCAAGCGTGACATCAGCGGCTGACATTCAGGATCACCAAAACGCACGTTAAATTCCAAAGTTTTGATGCCGTTTTTACTCAGCATCACACCTGCGTATAATGTCCCAATAAAGGGCGCACCACGCGCTTTTAAAGCTGCAATAATGGGTCTGGTAATGTTTTCTAAGATTTCCTGTTCGACTTCAGCAGTCACACACGGTGCTGGGCTATAAGCACCCATGCCGCCAGTGTTTGGGCCTAAATCCCCATCCAACAAAGCTTTATGGTCTTGTGATGAGGCAAGCGGCAAAATGGTGTCGCCTGAAACAATGAACAAACAAGACGCTTCTTCACCCTCCAAAAACTCTTCAATCACCACCTGTGAACCTGCATCACCAAAGCTATTGCCCGATAACATATCATGTGCTGCTGCAATCGCTTCATCTTCTGTATGCGCAATGATCACGCCTTTTCCCGCTGCCAACCCCGATGCTTTGACTACAATCGGTGCGCCAACTTGACGAATGTATGCAGCAGCCTGCTCAGGGTCTGTGTGGGTTGCAAACTTGGCAGTAGGTACACCTGCTTCTTCCATCAAAGCTTTAGAAAATGATTTGCTACCCTCTAATTCGGCGGCGGCTTGATCTGGGCCAAAAACTGCAAAGTTTTCTGCTCTTAATTGATTCGCCAAACCTAAAACCAAAGCTACTTCAGGGCCAATGACCACTAAATCAGGCTGTTCATCACGCGCAACTTGCATCAAACCTGCTATATCTTCTGCACCTACGTTCACACAACGTGCTTCATTTTTAATGCCAGGATTGCCAGGGGCGCAGACAACCTCTTTCACCGAAGCCGAGCGTTTCAACTTCCAACATAATGCATGTTCACGACCACCGCCGCCAATAACGAGTACTTTCATGGATTGTTTTTACCTTTGTTTGATGTTTTTTGTCCTGCTCAACGCCCAACAGCTTTACATTTTATATTGTCTATCCAAATCACGTTTCACATCGCGGTCTTTGCTATCTTGACGTTTGTCATGCAGCTTTTTACCGCGTGCCAGCCCGACAAGTATCTTGGCAAAACCACGTTCATTAAAGAAGATTTTTAGGGGCACTAAAGTCAGCCCTTTTTCTTTCAATTTACCCATCCACTTCAATATTTCACGTTTATGCAACAACAGTTCACGCGAGCGAACAGGATCGAGGTTATTTAAAGCAGCAGGTTTGTATGGACTGATATGACAGCCACTCAGCAATAGCCGTTCATTGCGAATCAGACAATGTGCTTCTGCCAAGTTTGCCATGCCAGCGCGAATAGATTTCACTTCCGGCCCTTTCAGCATCATACCTGCTTCGTATGTCTCTAAAATATGATATTCATGCCTAGCGCGTCGATTGATAATAGCCATGGGCGAATGCTATATGATTTAAGCTTGATGAAAAACACATAAAAAAAGCCCCGAGTTTCCTCGAGGCTTTCTCTTACAATGACGAGCTATGACTTATGGTAAAGGGTTCAAGCCCAGAGCAGCATTAATATCATTAATCGCAGTTTTATTAAACGTTTGATTGCCTGATGCCACACTGTCCATATTGAACTTACCATTCACAGCACGCGTTATAGGATTGATGCCTGATGCCAAATGGTCACCACGCCCAGCCACAACACCTTGAATGATAGTAAAGAAAACACCTATACGATCATTACGCCAAGCCTTTGAAGTCACTGTTGGTGTTGGGATATATAACATCTCTACACCATGTACAGTACGGATGTCCCACTGTGTGGTTACATTAGCTTGCACCCCTGCATTATCCGTCCAGACGGCTGTACCAACAGTGTCAGCAAGCAAACCTGTTACCGCCACGGAATAACCAGCGTAACCAGTTAATACCACTGGGGCTGCTATGGGCGAAATAAGCTGACTCAACGCTGTCCGCACGGCATTTGTAGCAGGATTGATGCTCACATTACAGTTGGTGCTATTATCAACCCAATTCACTGCGCAATTCTGAGAGTCTGTCCCGAAGTTCACTTTATACCTATCGCCAATGGAACGGTATGGTGCAGAATATAGCAAAGCAGGTTTTGTAATATCATTGCTAAAACGTGCTGTACTAGACATCAATGCTGCTATGGATGGGTCAATATAATCTGACATAAATTGACCACGCACATCATCAATAGTGACACCAATATTCACATCATGCCCAGCTACACCTAAAGCAAAGTCAATCGTACCATCGGCTTGATAAGTTTGCAGCCCATCGGCACTGAATAGTTTGAGTGCAAAACCTGCACCCGATCCTAAAGCAGCATTAACTGCAACAGATGTATCCAAGACATAACGACCATCTGTAGTAATTACAGTAGGTAATCCCCACGCACCTGTTGTATTCGCAGGGCAATCGCATTAAAATTATAATCAGTCATTGATCGTAAAAATGGCTTTTTTTATAATTTAAAGTCAAATTCAGTTAACCAAACAGAGCATGTTTCCAATCGAAAATACGCATTAATAATATGCTATATTTCTTTATG
>JAUZQU010000213.1 GCA_030950835.1 Mariprofundaceae bacterium
GGAGATTTGAATGGCATCTTGACTGCGCTGGTTCACTTCTTGGAAGGATTGGTTGATGTCGTGGCTAGATTGTGAGGTGTCGGAGACTTGGGTGAACACTTGGTCTGTGCCTGATGATACGGTGATGGTACTTTGGTTAAGTTCGGTGGAAATAGTGGAGAGTAAAGTGGCAGAACCACCCACTTTTTGACTGGTCTTTTTGAGGTTTTGTACGATATTGACAATGCCTTCTTCAAAAGCAACCACAAGGTTACTCTCTTTTTCTTGTTGTTGTAGTTGTTGTTGCATGTCCTGACGTTCATGTTCGGCATGGGATTTGATGCTTTTAAATTGTTGCAACAATGCCTCGCGCATTTTGAGCAGGGAAAACATAAGCCGCCCCAAATTGTCTTTGCGTATAGCTGGCATTGTAATGTCAAAGTTGTTCTGGGAAATGGCTTCGGCAACCCTATCAGCTTCACGGATGCCATGGGTAAGATTACGATGCATATAGATGGCCAACAGCGCGATACCCAAGCATAAAACCAAGCTGTTGATGATTAATGTTTGCCATAAAATGTCTTCTATCGCGGCATCGCTGTGTGCCAGCGAATAATCAATGCGAATAGCGCCATTTACGGTGTTTTCAGGCACATCATGGCACTGCAAACAATTCACGCCACGGTTGGATGATGTTGCTTTGTAAGGAATGGCAACGCTTAAAACGCGTTGTCCTCCAAGCTGCTTCACTTGTATGGTTGGCACGCCTTGGAGCGCTTTTTGGTCGATGTTATCCTTGGCTTGTTCAGAAGCAAAACCTGCTCCGAACTGTTGTGATACAGCTTGACCACGGATGACACGGGCATCGATGATATTGCTTTCTTGTAATAGTTTCTGCCTTAATATTTCACGTTGATCCATGGTGCCTGCGAGCATGAGGGTGTTCAAAGAATCGAAGTACATTTGGTTGATTTGAACCACTTGTGCAGTGACTTGTTTTTCCATAGCAGCTTGAGACTGCTGCCAGACTACATAGGTATTCACTGCCATCATTGTCAAAAAAATCAGGAAGACAGCGATGCCAATTTGTCGGGCTACCGAACCTTTTTTCAGCCAGATGTGCAGTGTTTGAATCAATGTGTGTATCCTTGTGATGCTGGGGTATCAACAGATAAGCAACTATGATGCCTTATCATCATTCTGCATGGGCATACAACTTGATGGATGAGATAATGGTACTTTGGTGAGGGCTTGGTTAGGATGCTGCGGGTGAGGAAAAAACATGGCTAAAACGTTATTTGAGAAAGTTTGGAATCAACATGTCGTCAAGCAAAACGATGATGGCTCCACATTGTTGTATATAGATAGGCAATTGGTGCATGAAGTGACCAGTCCGCAAGCATTTGAGGGGTTGAGAGCTGCGGGGCGTAAACCTTGGCGTGTTTCGGCATCGCTGGCAACGCCTGATCATAATGTGCCAACGATAGGTTTGGAGCATGGCATCACCGATCCTGTGGCGAAGATTCAAGTGGAAGCTTTGGGTGCGAACTGCCAAGAGTTTGGTATTGAAGAATTTGCCATGGGTGATATTCGTCAAGGTATTGTGCATGTGGTTGGCCCTGAGCAGGGTAAGGTGTTGCCGGGCATGACGGTGGTATGTGGAGATTCGCATACTTCAACACATGGTGCTTTGGGTGCGATTGCGGTGGGTATTGGTACATCGGAAGTGGAACATGTATTTGCCACGCAAACCTTGATTCAAATCAAACCTAAAGTGATGCGGGTTGATGTGGATGGTGCTTTGCCTACGGGTATTACAGGTAAAGATGTGGCGTTGTATATCATTGGTCAGATTGGTACGGCAGGCGGCACAGGTTATGCCATAGAGTTTGCTGGGCAAGCGATTCGCGCGTTAAGCATGGAAGGGCGGATGACGTTGTGTAATATGACGATTGAAGCAGGTGCGCGTTGTGGCATGGTGGCTGTAGACGATAAAACTTTGGCATATGTGAAAGGTCGTCCGTCTGCACCTGTGGGGGATGTTTGGGATCAAGCCGTAGAGGCGTGGTCGGATTTGCATTCGGATACAGATGCTGTCTTTGACCACGAAGTCCATTTGCATGCAGCGGATATTTTGCCGCAAGTCACATGGGGAACTAGCCCTGAAATGGTGGTGCCGATTACAGGCTCTACACCAGCTTTGGCTGATGCTAAAGATGCAGTGCAGCGTGAAGGTTGGACACGCGCCTTGGCATATATGGGTTTGACGGAAAACACAGCGATGCAGGATGTGCAGATTGATAAAGTGTTTATCGGCTCTTGCACCAATGCACGCATAGAAGATTTTAGGGCAGCAGCAGCGATTGCCAAGGGACATAAAATTGCAGGCAATGTGAAGTTGGCGATGGTGGTTCCAGGCTCTGGTTTGGTGAAGGCGCAAGCTGAAAGTGAAGGTTTGGATGTGATTTTCAAAGAAGCAGGTTTTGAATGGCGGGAGCCAGGTTGCTCGATGTGTTTGGCGATGAATGCGGATAGATTGGGGGCGGGTGAGCGTTGTGCATCGACGTCTAATCGTAACTTTGAGGGCAGGCAAGGCGCTGGTGGACGCACCCATTTGGTCAGCCCTGCTATGGCGGCAGCGGCGGCAATCAAGGGTCACTTTGTGGATGTCAGGGGTTGGAGTTAATATGCAAGCATTTACAACATTAAATGGGTTGGTTGTGCCCATGGATAGAGCCAATGTGGATACCGATGCTATTATCCCAAAGCAGTTTCTTAAAAGTATCAAACGTACGGGTTATGGTCCGTTTTTGTTTGATGAATGGCGTTATGAAGATGTGGGGCAACCTGAAATGGATTGTAGTAATCGTCCCAAACGTGGTGATTTTGTACTGAATCAGGCGCGATATCAGGGTGCGCAAGTGATGTTGGCTAGGGAAAATTTTGGTTGTGGCTCATCGCGTGAACATGCACCTTGGGCGATTCTGGATTATGGTGTTTCTTGTGTGATTGCGCCAAGTTTTGCCGATATTTTTTACAACAATTGCTTTAAAAATGGTATCTTACCTGTAGTAATCAGCGATACTGAGATGGACGTGCTGTTTGCCGAAACAGCAGCAATCGAAGGTTATGCGTTGACGGTGGATTTGGATGCACAAATGGTCATGACACCATCAGGACAAAGTTTCAGCTTTGAAGTGGATGATTTCCGCAAACACTGTTTGTTGCATGGTTTGGATGATATTGGTTTGACCTTGCAAGATGCGGCATCTATCAAAAACTATGAAAAAAAACGACAACAAGATGCTCCATGGCTGTTTTAAGGGTGACATTTGTTTTGTTGCTAACTATGCTAGCGCAACGGGTTTAAAAAATTGAAAAGGAGTTTAACTTAACGATGAAAACATTACGTTTAATGATTATGATGGTTGCATCATTGATGCTGGCAGGAAGCTATGCGCAAGCTGGCGATTATGCCGTAGGTGTGAAAGTGGGTACTTTGGGCCCCAGCTTGGAAGTGACTACGAATATTGTGCCTATGTTCTTGAATGCACGTATTCAAGGTAACAAATATAGCACTGAATTCACATCAGAGGGTGATGGTCTGACAAATAATGCGACGTTAGATTTGTCATCGTTGGCATTGATTGCTGATGTTTATCCGTTTGCTGGGAAATTTCGTTTGAGTGCTGGTGCCTACTTAAATGGTAATACTATGAGTTTGGTGGCAACACCTACAGGTGGAACTTTTAATATTGGTGGGTTCTCAGCGCCAGCTGGTAGTGCAGCAGTAT
>JAUZQU010000214.1 GCA_030950835.1 Mariprofundaceae bacterium
CACCCCATGAAACCCTCATCAACCTTGCCTCACAAGAGTATTTCAAGGTCATCCAAGCTCAACACATCACTTGCCGTATCATTACACCTGTATTTAAAGAAAATAAACTTGGCACTTATAAAGTCATCGGTATTTTCGCCAAACGCGCACGCGGTTTGATGGCGCGATATATCATCCAGCAACGCATCAGCCAAGTTGAGCATATTCAAGGTTTTGCTGTGGATGGTTATGCCTTTAACCCTACTTTATCCGATGCTAAACATTGGGTGTTTAGTCGGGGTTAAATCATCTTTGATAACGCTTTCACAAGCCCATCTATATGTTGGGGTTCATGGCTTGCGGATAAAGTAATGCGCAATCTCGCCTCTCCTTCAGGCACCGTTGGCGGACGAATCGCAGGCACAAAAAAACCCGCTTCCCTTAATTGTCTTGCCGCCTTCAATGCCGCAGCATCTGTGCCTAACAATACGGGCTGAATCGCAGTTAAAGAAGCAACTAAAGGGATGTTTTCAGCTTGTTTTAAGAAATAAGTGATGTTTTGTTGCAGTTTTTGTAACAAAAATCCTCTTTGTAACACATGCAAGGCAGCTTTTGCCCCCGCCAACACGGGTACAGGCAAAGCAGTCGAATACATCAAGGTGCGCATACGTTGCCGCAAACCTTCAATCATCTGCGTTGTTCCCAAGACATAAGCCCCATAACTGCCCAAAGCTTTACCCAAAGTGCCCACTTCCAACACACGCGCATGCCCTGCAATACCCGCTAAATCCACCACACCTTTGCCCGATTTTCCCAGCGTTCCCGTGCCATGTGCATCATCAATCAACAACAAAGCATCATGTTGTTCAGCCAACGCCAGCAATCCCGCCACATCTGCCACATCACCATCCATGCTGAACACACCATCCGAAACAATCAACCGCCTTGATGCAGGTAAACGTTGCAACAACATATCCAACATTTCCACCGATAAATGCGGATAACGAAACACTTTCGCCCCAGATAACCTTGCCCCATCCACCAAAGAAGCATGGTTCAATTTGTCGGTAAACACATGGGTATGTCGTGTTGCCAAGGCAGGTAACAAACCCATATTTGCCAACATACCCGAGCCCAACAGCAAACAAGCCTCAAAACCCTTCCAAACCGCCAAGTCTTGTTCAAGTGCATGCAATAAAGGGTCGTCCCCTGAAACCAAACGCGATGCCCCACTGCCCAACCCATGCTGTTGCACGGCATCTTGTGTTGCCTGAATCACTTCAGGGTGGGTGCTTAAACCCAAATAATCATTGGAAGAAAAATTGAGCAACGCCTGCCCTTCTACTTCAATATACACACCATCCCTGCGGCTTGCCAAGAGCTTGCGCTGCCTTGAGCTGGGTATGATGTTAAACCAATTGCGTGAATCAACCATGCGACTATACTTGTTTGTATGTTCAAACTGTCAATGCTAGACTTCAAAACATGGCAACACCTAATTTTCCCACCTGCTTGTCGTATTTGTGGTGATATTTTCACAGCCAAGCCAACCAGCCAGCAACATATCACCACTGAATGTTGCGCCCACTGTTTCAAACACATACGCATTTTTGATAGACATACCTGCCATCGCTGCGGTGTACCCTTGGCGGCATCGCTTAGCCCTGGCCCTTGTGGCAGTTGTTTGCAACATGCGCCAGCGCAACAACAAACCCAGAGTTTATATGTTTATCACGGTGCAGTGCGTGAAGCTTTGTTGGCGTGGAAGCTACAAGGGCAAAGTGCAGGTTTGGATTGGCTGTTGGAAAGTGCCGCCAAGCACTTGCGCACTATCTTTCATCCCGATGACCTGTTGATTCCCGTACCCATGCCTTTGCCTAGGATGCGCCGCTCAGGTTTGCATCACAGCGCAGACTTATGCCTTAAAATCGCAGCCTTGACGGGGTGCGCAACCGACTGGCAAATCCTGCGTCGCACAGGCAACCATACCCGTCAATCTGCCCTGCAAGGCAAGGCAAGACAGCGCAATTTGCGTAAGGCTTTCAGCCTCGCCAACGACTACCCCAACAGACTCAAAGCTCAACAAGGCAAAGGTCAAGTTTGGGTGATAGATGACATCTTAACCACAGGTGCTACGCTCCGCCACGCTTGCCAAGCGATGTTGCCCATCAAGCAAGACGTGTTTGCCTTTTCATTGGCTAGGGTCAACCACAATCAACAGGAGTAAGACCATGAACAACAATACGGAAAACAATGCAAAAATCGAAGTGTATTCAGGTGATTACTGCCCATACTGTGTGCGTGCCAAAGCATTATTGGAGCAACGCAACTTACCTTTCACGGAATACAATGTGCAACAAGACCCCAGCCTGCGCGAAGCCATGATGAGCCGCAGCAATGGCGGACGCAGCATTCCGCAAATTTTTATCAATGACCAACATGTCGGTGGCTGTGATGAGCTGTATGCCTTGGATAAAAAAGGTGAGCTTGATGCTTGGTTAAGCAGAGAAGCTGCTTAAATCATGTGTTCGCCAGAAAAACTCCTGCACAACAACCACGCTTGGGCAGAGCAACGTGAAAAAGACAACCCTGGTTTCTTCGCTAAGCTTTCAGGGCAACAAAAACCCAAATATATGTGGATTGGTTGCTCAGATAGCCGCGTTCCTGCCAATGAAATTGTAGGTTTAGATCCTGGGCAGGTGTTTGTACATCGTAATGTCGCCAATCAGGTCTTGCATACCGATTTAAACTGCTTGTCGGGTGTACAATATGCGGTAGATGTGTTAAAAGTAGAGCATATTATTGTCACAGGACATTATGATTGTGGTGGTGTGCTTGCTGCTTTGGATTCCCAACATTTTGGCGTGGTGGACAACTGGATTCGTGGTATTCGTGATAATTTCATCCAACATCAAGGCAAGTTTGATGGACTATCCAAGCAGGAAGTCAGTGATAGAATGAGCGAGTTGAATGTGATCAAACAAGTCGAAAGTTTATCCCACACGCGCATTGTGCAAAAGGCATGGGAGCAAGGCAGAAAGTTGAGTATTCATGGCTGGGTGTACAGGTTAGGTACAGGTTTGATTCATGATTTGAAGGTTACGCGCAGCCAAGCAAGTGATGTTGAGCAAGTGCATAGGCTTACCCAACGTTTATGATTGCACATGATAATATTATCCCAATCACCTTTGCTTTAACGCCGCGTATGCAATCTTATTTGGAGCTGCGTGATGCCTTGCGTTGTTTGCAACAAGCCTTTGAAGGCAACGCGCCTTATGCTTGGTTATCCGCTGCCAAAGAAGTACACGACTTATTGCTTGGTGAAGGCTTGAAAAAAGTAGCTACACCTGAAGTGTTGTCTATTTTCACCTCCTTACAAAAACACTTTGAACATCTTGCCGCCAAACATTCCCAGTTTAAAGACAAGTTAAACCAAGCCTGCACAGAAATTAGTCAACACAGCGACAATATTCGCCGCGATATTCATTTGGCAGCTGATTTTCTTTGTGCTGATGCTTGGTTAACCACCTTTGAAGAAAATATTCGCAAACAAGACTTTTTAGGGCATCAATCCAGCCTTCCCCAAATCATTAATCCTCTATGGTTTGGACATGGCAAACATGGACAACGTCTGAACAAGATACTCACCTCTCTTCACCAAGCTATGGAATATTTGGATACAATGTTACACAGCCATGTGCCATGGCAACAACGCCTTGCTCAAGAGGGTAATGACCAAATCACCATTCCCAAACATGAAGACATGGATTTAATGATTGTTGGTTTGCAAGCAGACGACCTTGCCCAAGGTATTATCCCCCAATATTCAGGCAGCCGCCGTTCCATCAGGCTGCGTTTCAACCAATGTTTGCCAGGGCAGCCTATTAAACATGTTGAACACGACCAAAACTACACTTTAATGTTGGTATCTATCGCATGACAATCAAACAAACACCCTTCAAATGTCCGCTTTGCAAAGCGCCTGTGATTCGCAAAAGCGAAGACTTTCCTTTTTGTAGCCCACGTTGCAAAACCATTGATTTGGGCAACTGGGCAAGTGATGCATACAGTATCAGCGAGCCAAGTGCCGACGATGATATACCACATGACAGGGTCATCCATTGAGCCAAAAACCAGCAAACGACCACCATTATCCCCGCTTGGCTTATGTGCTCATCACCATCATGTTGATGATGCCTGTAGTCTTGTGGCCAGCACCCATTTTCATCTACGACAACCCCATGTTGGCCGACATACTCACCCCAACATGGCTACTTTGCAGCACCTTTCTACTGCTCAGTGCCGTCATCATAGACTCCATGCTCTACGGCATGGACTCGCTCAAAAAAAGCATTGATGCCACCCTCTGGATCAGCCTATTTGCCATGTTCGCTATCAGCGCCGTACAAAACCAAGGTGGCTCATGGCTTTTAGCCATGCTCTTTTTACTGCATGCTTTGCGCTCTGGTTTACGTTTATGTTGGCAGAAAAACACCGCCCATATGTGGTGGTTATGGTTGAGTTGGAGCAGGGATACAGCCGCAGCTTTAACTTTATTAGCTTGGTCTAGTCTTTGGCAGTCTTAATTGACCCTGGCTGGTTCACCTGCTTCTAAAGCCTTGATTCGGGTCCGAATACCATCTTGTTTGTCTCTTGGCAGCAAAAAAAGAACACCTTTCAAGAACATAATCGCATCCGCTGTGGTGGACGTCGAAGCTAGGAAACGAGAAGCCAATGTAATCACCATCACAGGTGTATTTTCCCGCGTTGCCACTTGCGACATCATTTCGAAGGCTAGTTCATCATCTTTTAAAACATCATGGGCAATAAAGCCTGCAAAAAATGGGAATTCCCACACGTCAGGTCTTGCCCATGTCCCTTTTGTTAATAAAGCAATCGCTTCTTGTGGCATGTTCGCATCATAAACGAGCAAACTTCCTGCCAACCTATACACATCATAGAATTTTGGGTCTAAAGCTTGGGCGCGCTGCAAATAGGGAGCAATAAAACGTAAATCCTCAAGCTTTTTTTCTCTTTGGGCATCATAATGCACCGCAAAAACATCCAACACCCGAAAATCCGCCATCAACCCTGGCAATACGCCGCTTATCGCCAGCTCTGCCAAGGGAGAAACATCGCTAGACCAAAGATGTATGGACTGCTGCTGGGATAACAAATCTTCCTTTTCTAGCCGTACCCAACCCAGCAT
>JAUZQU010000215.1 GCA_030950835.1 Mariprofundaceae bacterium
CTCATACAGCTGCTCGCAGTGCTTTTGCCTCAACTCAATACTGGGATTGAAGAAGTGTGTCGGCAGCTGGACGTCAGACACAAAAAACGACAGGCAAGTGATGATTCTGCCAAACGAAAACAGGAACTTACGTTGTGCGACGAATAATAGGGGAATGTGACAAAGTAGAAGTAATAAACTACCGTTTATCTTGATGACAGGAAAACCGGTTTTTTTAGGCTCAACCGATGTTGTTTATCCACTTGATATTCAAACAAAATAAAACATGTGATTGGCTTGTGGATGCTGCGTGTTTTTCAATAGCTCAGCTGAATCAAGAGCTTGTGTTATGTATGTGCAAACACTTGTAGAATCTTGCTGTGATGGTATTGATTGCTTGCGAGATGTGTTGCGAGCTTCTATGCTCCGCCTTATTTGTAGCATAGAGGTAGGGGTGAACGATGGATATTTCTGAACTGTTGGCGTTTTCAGTGAAAAATGGTGCTTCGGACTTGCATATTTCTGCTGGTGAACCGCCGATGATTCGTATCAATGGCGATATGACTAAAATAAAAATGCCGTCTTTGGATGACCGAAAAGTGCAGAGCATGGTTTATGATATCATGAACGATGATCAGCGTAAAAACTTTGAAGAACATCTTGATTTGGATTTTTCCTTTGCACTTGGTGACATTGCACGTTTTCGTGTCAACTGCTTTTGGCAAAACCGTGGTATGTCTGCTGTTTTCCGTACTATTCCTACTGAAATTTTAAGCTTAGAACAACTCAAAGCACCTGATTTATTTAAAGAACTTGCGATGGCACCGCGCGGCATTTGTTTGGTTACTGGGCCTACAGGCTCTGGTAAATCAACCACACTTGCCGCTATGATCAATTATCGCAATGAAGCAGAAAAAGGTCATATTCTGACCGTTGAAGACCCTATTGAGTTTGTCCATCAATCGAAAAATAGTCTGGTTTCTCAGCGTGAGGTTGGGCCACATACCAAGTCCTTCTCCTCAGCACTTAAAGGGGCATTGCGTGAAGATCCTGATGTGATTTTGGTGGGTGAGATGCGTGATTTGGAAACCATTGGTTTGGCGTTGTCTGCTGCTGAAACGGGGCATATGGTATTTGGTACCTTGCATACATCTTCTGCGCCAAAAACCATTGACCGTATTATTGATGTGTTCCCTGCTGCTGAAAAAGACATGGTAAGATCCATGCTTTCTGAATCACTCAAAGCAGTGATTTCTCAAAGCCTGATTAAAACAGCAGATGGCAAAGGGCGTGTTGCTGCCCATGAAATCATGATAGGCACGCCTGCTGTGCGCAACCTGATTCGCGAAAATAAACTGGCACAGATTGTGTCTTCCATGCAAACAGGACAGCGTGATGGTATGCAGACTTTGGACATGTGTTTACAAAATTTAGTGCGTCAACGTAAAATTACCCAAGCAGCCGCGCTTGAAAAAGCACAAAACAAAAAATTATTTGGTGGATAGGATAAACAATGAGCGCTAAAGCCCCTGAACAAAAGATTTCCATCAAACAACTGCTGATGATTATGGTCAAACAAGATGCTTCTGATATTTATATTACATCGGGTATGGCTCCTGCTTATCGCATCAACTCACAAGTCGTCCCCCTTAAACAACCGCCGCTTACGGCAGTGCAGTGTGAGCAGCTTGCCAACGCCACCATGACTGAAAAACAACGCGCTGAATTCTCTGAAAACATGGAGATGAATCTGGCGATTGCTTATGATGGCATGGGTAGGTTTCGGGTGAATGTTTTTAGACAACGCGGCGATGTGGGCATGGTGATTCGTAAGATTACTACTGATGTACCCACCTTAGAGCAATTGAATTTACCCGATATTTTCAAAGAAATCATTATGAACAAACGTGGGCTTATCATTATGGTAGGGGCAACAAGCTCAGGTAAATCAACCTCCTTAGCTGCCATGATTGATCATAGAAATCGTAATTCAGCAGGTCATATCATTACCATTGAAGACCCGATTGAATTTGTGCATCAACATCGTAAATCCGTAGTCACCCAACGTGAAGTGGGCACGGATACTTTAGAGTTTAAGAGCGCCTTGAAAAACACCTTGCGCCAAGCGCCCGATTTGATTTTGGTGGGTGAAATTCGTGACCGTGAAACCATGGAACATGCCTTAGAATTTGCCGAAACTGGGCATGTTTGTGTTGCTACTTTGCATGCCAACAACTCCAACCAAGCTTTGGAGCGTATTCGTAACTTCTTCCCCGAAGAAATGCATACCCAAATCCAACTTAATCTTGCTATGAATATGAAAGCAATTTTATCGCAGCGCTTGATTCGTACTGTAGATGGTGGGCGCAAAGCTGCCATTGAAATCTTGCTTAATAATGCGCGTGTTGCGGATCAAATTGGCAAATGGGATATTCCAGGCATCAAAGAAACCATGGAAGCTGGTGGTAATTATGGTATGCGAACATTTGATCAGCATTTGCTGGAAATTTGGAAAGGTGGTTTTATTACTGAAGAAGTGGCACTGGCCAATGCTGATGCGACGAATGACTTACGCTTGAAGATGAAGATGTCTAGGCTTGAATCCGATGAGGAAAGCGGCGGCGTGGACGATTTAACAGGTGGTGATAGCGGCTTGTCGATTTAGGATTGCCGACTTAAAATGAGGGTAATGAAGGGGTTTGCACATGAGTGACTGGCATATGATTGATGACTTATTATTGGCATCAAGCAAACACGAAGCATCGGATTTGATTATCCGCACTGATGATAGGGTGCGCATGCGTATTGATGGGGCGGTGATGACTTTGGCGCCCGCACAAGTGCCTGTGCAAAATCGTGCGCAAGTCAAAGAGATGATTCAACATATGTTGCGCAACCATCACGAAGCTGTGGATATTGAGCAGCATAAAAGCTTGGACTTTCATTACTCGTTGGAAAAAGTGGCGCATTTTCGTGTACATATCATGCGTACCAATGGTGATTTTGGTATTGTGGCGCGTATTATCCCTAAAAGTATTCCTACTTTTGATCAACTTAAACTTCCTCCTGTTATTCGTGAAATCACGGAGAATCGTAATGGTTTGATTATCATTGCAGGGGCAACAGGCTCTGGTAAAAGCACCACTATGGCTGCGATGTTGAACCATATTGTAACCCATAGACCTGTGCATGTGGTGACTATAGAAGACCCTATGGAATTTCGTTATGACTGTGACAAAAAAGGGACAGTGTGCCAACGGCAGTTGGGTGAAGATGTGTTGACGTATGCCGATGGATTGTCGGATGCTTTGCGTGAAGCGCCTGATATTATTGTTGCTGGTGAAGCGCGGGATAAAGAGGTGATTCAACTGGCTTTGCAAGCTTCTGAAACAGGGCATTTGGTGATGGCAACCGTACACGCGACTACAGCAGTGGGTACGATGCAGCGTTTGATGTCTTCATTTGGTTTGGATGAGCAGGAGTCGATTCGTGAACGTTTGGGCAATAATTTAAGGGCGATTATTGTACAAAAATTATTACCACGCACAGATGGCAAAGGGCGCATTGCGGCACTGGAAATTTTGGTGTGTAACTCGGTAATTCGACATTATGTGCTGGAGGATAGGTTTGCTGATATTCCTAAAGCTATGGAAGAAGGCGCTCAGATTTATGGTAGCCAGACGTTTGATCAGCATTTACAGCAGCTAGTGGAAAAAAATGTGATAGAATATGAAGAAGCACTGGCAAATTCAGTGAAATCAGAAGACTTTGTGATGCGTATGGGCAGAGAAACGGAAGTATAGAGGAAAAAGATGCCAAGTTTTGATATTGTATGTGAAATAGACATGCAGGAAATGGATAATGCAGTGAATCAGGTGAAAAAAGAAATCAGTACCCGTTATGATTTTAAACACAGCAAAGCCAGCATTGAGTTGGTGGATGGTGTGGTGAAATTAACGGGTGATGATGTGAACAACCTGAACACGGTGTGTGAAATTCTGCGGGTCAAGATGGTGAGGCGGAAATTAGAAGCGAAATCGCTTGAATATGGTGATATAGAGAACGCAACTGGGGATAGTAAACGACAAATTTTGACCATTCAACAAGGTGTGGACAAAGAATTGGCGAAAAAGGTGGTTAAACTCATCAAACAAGAAAAAATGAAAGTACAAGCAGCGATTCAGGGTGAGCAGGTTCGGGTGACAGGTAAAAAACGTGATGATTTACAGGCTGCCATGACATTGGTTCGTGGTATGGATGCGGATAGACCCTTACACTTCACCAACTTTAGAGATTAATATGCCATTGCAGGCCGTGGCATTGATGGGTGCAACGGGAACAGGAAAATCAGCGCTGGCAATGCGTTTGGCAGCAGCTACTGACCGTTGTGTGATTGCTTGTGATTCTATGCAGGTGTATCAAGGCTTGGACATTGGTACGGCAAAACCCAGCTTGGCAGAGCAACAGCAAGTGCGTCATGCTGTGGTGGATTGTGTCACGGTAGAGCAAACTTGGAATGCGCAATTATGGGCAGATATGGCGCGGCAAGTGATTCAACAGGAAAATGAGCGTGGTAATATTCCCTTGATTGTTGGGGGAACAGGCATGTATTTGCAGGCTTTGTGCCAAGGTTTTGCGCAGATACCCGCTGTTGATGAGGCTGTGCGTTTTAGGCTGGAACAACAATGTTTAGACCATGGTATCCAATATCTTTATAAGCAACTGCAGGCCGTGGATGTGCAGACTGCGCAACGTTTACAGCCCAATGATAGCCAACGTATTTTGCGGGCTTTGAGTGTGTTCGAGGGGACGGGTATTACCCTGTCAGCGTGGCATCAGCGGCAACAACAAGAGCAAATGCAAGCTGAAAAATCATTGAACTGCCCTGTATTTGTTTTGGAAGTGCCGAGAGAAGATTTAAGGGCGCGGCTGGCAGCACGTTTTACACAGATGATGGATTTAGGTTGGCTTGAGGAGTGTATTTGGTTGCAAGCGCAACAGCTTGAGGACACACATCCTGTGATGCGGGCAGTGGGTTACCGACAATTGCTCAATCACTTGCAGCGTGAGGCACAAAAAGAAATGGTGGGCGATTCACAAGATAACTTACAAGGTGATTATAGTTTGGAACAAGCTGTGACGGACGGTATTACAGCCACAAGACGTTATGCCAAACGGCAAAATACTTGGTTTCGTAATCAAACCAAAGATGCGGTACGTGGTGATACATCCAGCCTTGAAGTTGTGATTCAACAGCAATTATCAGCAGCACAAAGCAGGATCTAGGTAAGATGTAAAATAGGCGCTTTCTATCTTGTGCTTGTGCCTTATGCTTCGCCCATGACTTCTTTTAAAGATTCTGATTCAAATTTCTCTAATTCTAAGGTTTCTGACTCCAACTTACCTGCCATGGATTTACCTGAATTGCGCCAAGCCATTGATGCGGTGGATGATCAAGTGTTAAGCTTGATTCATAAACGGGCGCAGCTTGCTTCTATGGTCGGTGAACACAAGAAAAGCCAAGCGGGGCAGACACCTTTTTATGTGCCTAGCCGCGAAGCTTCGATTATTCGCCGCTTGTTGGCCGAAAATGGTGTGGTGGCAGATAAAAGCCATCATACGCGCATTCCTGATGAAGCGATTCACGGTATTTTCCGTGAAATCATTGGTGCATGTTTAGCCCTTGAACATCCCATGACCATTGCTTTTTTAGGACCAGAGGGAACATTTACCCATACGGCAGCGACCAGGCAATTTGGCTCTTCGGCAAATTATATGGCGTGTGCCAATTTGGCATTGGTCTTTGATGCGGTGGAGTCGGGCAGGGCGACTTATGGTTTAGTGCCTGTGGAAAATGCTTTTGCTGGTGCGGTAACCCACACTTTGGATTTGTTTGCTGATTTTGATAGAGAAACTTATATTTGTGCGGAAGTGCAGTTGTCCATTCACCATCATTTGTTTAGCCATGCCCAGGATTTAAGTGATATTAAGCTGGTGATTTCACATCCGCAACCGTTGGCGCAGTGCAGGGCTTGGTTGCAAGAATACTTGCCTGATGCCACCTTGATGGAAGCATCTTCAACCGTACACGCTGCCAAAATGATTGAGGAAGCACGCCTCAACCAAGCTGCAGGTTTGGACTGGCAACATGCTGCAGCCGTAGGGCCTTATGGCATTGTTGATTATACCGAGCTCCCTTTGTTGCAACGTAATATTGAAGATCACCACGATAATAAAACCCGCTTCTTCGTCATCGGGCAACATGATTCTCCACCATCGGGAGAAGACAAAACGGCGTTGGTGATTTCCCTTAAAGATGAGCCAGGGGCATTGCATCACTTGATTCAGCCTTTTGCCAAGCGTGATATTGGTTTAACCCGCATTGAATCACGCCCATCACGCAAAAAAGCATGGGAATATGTCTTTTTTGTCGATATTTTGGGGCACAGGGATGATGAGATAGTGCAGCAGGCGCTTGCTGAAATTGAAGGTCGTGACGGTGTGACGCTTAAAATGCTCGGTTCATGCCCTGTATCGAGGACATTATAAGTGTGCAGGTGGTTGAGGAGTGATGATGAAAGTTTATAAAAGCTGTCAAAGTTGTGGAATGCCAAAAAAAATGGACGATGAAAATGGTGGGAGCGAAAAAGACGGTTCAAAATCAGATAAATACTGTTCTTATTGTTATAAAGATGGTGATTTCTTTATGAAGTCTGAAATTGATACACCTCAGAAAATGCAAAAAATGTGCATTAAGATGATGAAAAAACAAGGCATGAATGGAATGTTAGCTTGGCTTATGACGCGAGGCATCCCAAGGTTAGAGAGATGGAAGAAATAAAGTGAATACAGATCATATCGATTGGATGACGCAAAGCGTAAATCAAGCGCAAAAATTACACCCTTATGTGCCAGGTAAACCTGTGCAGCAGTTGCTGCGTGAGCAGGGTTTGGATGAGCTGCAAATTGAGCAGCAAGTGTCACAAACGATTAAACTGGCATCCAATGAAAACCCTTATGGTGTACCTCCGCAAGCAGTGCAGGCCATGCAAGATGCGGCAAGTGAAGTGCATAGGTATCCTGATGGGGATTGTTTTGCCCTAAAACAGGCTTTGGCAAGTGAACATGGGGTTGAAACAAGTCAATTGCTGGTGGGCAATGGCTCGAATGAAGTGCTTGAGCTGATTATTCGCTGTTTTGCTGGTGTTGGTGATGAAGTGGTGTACAGCCAGCGTGGTTTTATTGTTTATGCGCTGGCAACAACCGCAGCAGGGGCGACCGCTGTTGCAGTGCCCGAAGCGGATGGTTTGACCCATGATTTAAAGGCTATGGCTGCGGCAGTGCAGGCAAATACCAAAGTGATTTGTCTTGCTAATCCCAATAATCCTACGGGCTCATTGCTAGCGACGGATGCTTTGCAAACATTCTTGGATGGGTTGCCAAGGCATGTGGTGGTGATTTTGGATGAGGCTTATTATGAGTATGTGCAAGATGACATCAGCGACAGCATCCATGCTTTAAATCATCCTGGGCTGATTGTTTCGCGCACCTTTTCCAAGGCTTATGGCTTGGCGGGTTGTAGGGTGGGTTATGCGGTGGCGGATAGTGACTTACTGGCGGTGGTGAATCGCTTTCGTGAGCCATTTAATGTCAATAGTTTGGCGCAAGCTGGGGCAGTGGGTGCTTTGCGTGATAAAGAATGGTTGTTGGAGAAGGTGGCGGCGTGTAAAAAAGAGCGTTTGCGTTTGGAAGATGGCTTGCTTGAGCGTGGTTGTTTTATGGCGAAAAGTTATGCTAATTTTGTCTTGCTGCAACATGAAAAGAGCCTTGATATATGTCAACGTTTAGAAGATAAGGGGGTGATTGTGCGACCTTTAGCCCCTTATGGCATGGCGGATGTGTTGCGTGTATCGGTGGGAAATTTTGATGAGAATACAGCCTTTTTAAGTGCGCTTGATGACGTATTGGCTGAGTTGCCTTGATGATTGAGAAGTTAACCATCATTGGTGTGGGTTTGATTGGTGGTTCACTGGCTTTGGCATTGAAAGAAGCTGGGCAAGTGGGGCATATGCTTGGTGCAGGGCGTGATGAAGCTAATTTGAAGTTGGCACAATCGCTTGGTATTGTGGATGCTTGGACAACATCGTTGACGGCTGCTGTCCAAGATGCAGATGTGGTGGTGTTGGCGATTCCTATGGGTGCTTATGATGCGGTGTTGGCGGCGATTTCCCCTGCCTTAAAGGCTGGATGTGTGGTGACCGATGCTGGAAGCACCAAACAACATGCTTTGGCTGCGGCAGCACGGCATTTGCCTGAACATACCCATTTTATTGCCGCACATCCCATTGCTGGCACCGAACAATCTGGTGCAGCGGCTGCTTTTAGTACGCTTTATCAGCAACATTTGTGCATTGTTACGCCAGATGAAAAAAGTGATGCACTGGCTTTGCAGTGTGTTAAAAGCATGTGGCAAACTGTGGGTTGTGAGGTGCTTGAAATGCCAGCAGCAGAACATGATGATTTGTTGGCAACGGTGAGTCATTTACCCCATTTGGCGGCGTTTGCCATTGTTAATGCCGTGCAAAAGCAGAAGTGTGAGGCGTATGACCCCTTTGCTTTTGCCGCTGGTGGTTTTAGAGATTTTACGCGCATTGCCTCTTCATCACCAAGCATGTGGCGTGATATTGCTTTGGCAAATCGCGGCGCACTGGTGAAGCAAATTGATGGTTTGCAAGATGAATTGTCGGCAATCAAACAAGCGTTGTTGGATGAAGATGATGCGGCATTGTTTGCTATGTTTGATGCGGCCAAAGATGCGCGAGATACGTGGTTAAACAGCAGTAAGCAAGGAGAAAAATCGTGAATATTGGTGGAACATTGATTGCAGGGCCAGCCAAAGGTCCATTGAAAGGAAATATCACGGTTCCTGGTGACAAATCCATGTCACACCGTGCCATCATGCTAGGAGCATTGGCAGAAGGGGTGACGAAGATTGAAGGTTTTTTGCCTGGTGATGACAACTTTGCCACCGCAGCGATGTTTGAAGCTATGGGTGCGAAAGTGACATGGTTGAATGCGGAGAAAACGACATTAACGGTTGAAGGTGTTGGTCTTTATGGACTAAAAGAGCCTGAGAATGTGTTGGATGCAGGTAATTCAGGTACGGCAGCGCGCTTGATTACGGGTATTTTGGCAGGACAAGATTTTCATAGTGTGATGGTGGGTGATGCTTCCTTGCATTCCAGACCTATGCAGCGTGTGGCTGATCCTGTGCGTGTTATGGGGGCAACGGTAGATGGGCGAGAAGGTGGTCATAAAATGCCGCTTTCGATTCGTGGTGGTCAATTGAAGGGAATTGACTTTGTTTCCCCTGTTGCCAGTGCGCAAGTCAAATCTTGTGTGTTGTTGGCAGGGCTGTTTGCCGATGGTGAAACGACCGTAACCGAGCCAAAAGCAACGCGCGACCATACCGAACGTATGTTACCCTTGTTTGGGCAAGCAGTGGAGCGTATTGATGCGCTTCAAGTGCGCCTAAAACCTGCTGGTAAACTTGTTGCACCCAAAGATACGGTAAAAATCCCTGCTGACCCATCTTCAGCGACTTTCTTCGCAGTGGCGGCTTCGTTGATTGAAGGTTCAGATATTTTATTGGATAGTATTGGTATCAACCCACGCCGTGATGGTTGGCGGCGGGTGTTGGCAGATATGCAGGCGGATTTATCGTTTGAGCGTGAGGGAAAAGTGGGCGCTGAGCCTGTAGCGGATATTCGGGTGCAAGCGGCAGCTTTGCAGGGTATGCAAGTGAACCCCGATGATATTCCTGATGCAATTGATGAATTTCCTGTGTTGTTTGTGGCTGCGGCATTGTCACAAGGAACATTTGTCTTGCAGGAAGCAGAAGAATTGCGCGTGAAAGAATCCGATAGAATTGCGACCATGGTTGCCGCACTTCAAGCTTGCGGTGCGAACATTGAGGAAAAAGAAGATGGTGTCATCATCCAAGGCAAAGCAAGTCTTAACGGCGGGGTGACGGTGGATGCACATGGTGATCACAGGATTGCTATGGCCATGGCAGTGGCAGCACAAAAGATGGATAGTGAGATTCGCATTGAAAATGCGGCGGCAATTGCCACATCATTCCCCAGTTTTGTCGATTTGGCGCAGAACATAGGCATGAATGTGCGCTGGGAAGCAGAAGTATGAGCGTGGGGATGAGTTGGCTTGTTAGCAAAGGATTACGCATTGCCATTGATGGCCCTTCGGGGTCAGGCAAGGGGACGATTGCACAACTGATTGGCGAAGAGCTTGCATTACCCGTGCTGGATACAGGTCTTTTGTATCGCTATTTGGGTTGGCGCGTTGCCGAAGAAGGTGTGTCTTTGGACGATGAAAAAGCGGTGCTGCAAGTGATACCAGCAGCCATTAACGCCATGGACTGGCGGGCAGAAGGTATCTTTTTTGCGCAAAATGATTGCACTTCGCTGCTGCGTAGTGAGGATGCAGGCTCTCTCGCTTCAAAAGTTGCGGCAATGCCTGATGTTCGGGCGGCGTTATTGGACGTGCAGCGTGAGATTGCCAAGTTGGGTTGTGTTATGGATGGGCGTGATATTGGTACGGTGGTTTTGCCCGATGCAGAGGGTAAATTCTTCCTTACTGCATCCCAGCGTGAGCGTTCGCGTAGGCGTTGGTCGCAGTTGAAAACCAAGGGCGAAGATGTTGATTTGGAGCAAGTTTCAGATGAACTTCAAGCCAGAGATGCAAGGGATATGGAAAGGGATTGTGCGCCGCTGGAAAAGGCGGTGGATGCAATTCGCATTGATTCAACAACGATGCGTATGGACGATGTTGTTGAACGCATTTTAAATGTTTTAGAACGAAGAAAGTTAATAACGAAAAAAGCGTGAGTGAGAAAACCATGAACACTGAAGAAAACCTTGGAAACAACATTAAAAATGAAGCCGTAGGCAACGAAGAAGAGTCGTTTGCAGATTTATTTAAGGCATCTTTAAAAGAGCAGCCTAAGCTGGCAAGAGGCGAAATGGTGAGCGGCGTAGTGGTCGCCCTTGATGCTGAATATGTCACGGTAGACTTGCAAGGAAACAGCGAAGTCGTGATTGCGATTGCCGAGTTTGCTACCATGGATCAAGCTGTGCCTGCACTTGGTGATGCCATTGAAGCCTTGATGACAGGTAAAGGCCGTATGGGTGTTGAGTTGTCGGTATTACAAGCCAAACGTCGCCAGTTGATGGATGATGTGTTGGCGGCTAAAGAAGCTGGGGCAACTGTATCGGCAACCGTGACCAAAGAGGTCAAAGGTGGCTTCCGTGTTGATTTGGGTGGTTTGGAATGTTTCATGCCACGCTCAGAAGCGGATACAGGTTTTATCGAAGCATCGGTTTTGTTGGGTCATACTTTTGATATGGCGATTATTGAAGTGCAACAACGCCCTGATAATGTGGTGTTGTCACGCAAACAACCACTTGCTTTGGTGGAACAAGGTTTAAGAGCTGAATTTTTCGCGAAGATTGAAGTGGGTAGTAAAGTAAGTGGTAAAGTGAAACGCTTGACCAACTTTGGCGCATTTGTGGGTTTGGATGGCGTGGATGCGTTGTTGCATGTATCGGATATTTCGTGGAAACGTGTGAACAACCCTGCGGAACTACTGGCTGTTGGTCAGGAAATTACGGCAGAAGTGATTAAATTGGATGCGGAAGCGGGTAAAATCTCGATTTCGATGAAGAATTTGATTGAAGACCCTTGGGCGAAAGTGCCAGAGACTTATGAAAACGATATGCAAGTCACAGGAACAGTGCGTAAACTGATTAAAGTGGGCGCGATTGTGGAACTTGAGCCTGGTGTGGAAGGTATGATTCACCGCTCTGAATTGAGTTGGACACGCAAAGATATTGACCCTGCTAAAGTATTGTCTGAAGGTGATGTGGTTGATGTTTCGGTGTTGGACTTTGACCAAGAAGAGCGGCGTTTGCGTTTGAGTTTGAAAGCGGTGCGTGAAAACCCTTGGCAGACTTGGATGTCAGCAAACCCAGCAGGCTCAAAAATTACAGGTAAGATTAAAAACATCAGCGATTTCGGCTTCTTTGTCGGTTTGACGGATGATTTAGATGGTCTAGTACACATTGGCAACTTGTCTTGGGATGTCGTTGGTGATGAAGCGATTCAAGCATACAGCAAAGGGCAAGAAGTGGAATGTGTGGTCATTGGTGTGGACGTTGAGCGTGAACGTATTGCACTGGGTATCAAACAGCTTACGGCTGACCCATTTGAAACATTCTTGCAAGGTGTCAAACGCGGTACAGCGGTGAATGGCAAGGTGACGGAAGTTTTGCCAAATGCTTATTTGGTCGAAGTCGCCGAAGGTATTACAGCACGGTTAGCGATGCGTGAAATGCCGCGCGAAGAGGCGAAATTAGAAGTTGGCGCTGAAGTGCAGGCGAAAGTCACTGAGATTGATCGCCGTAGACAACGTGTGGAGTTATCTGTTCGGCAGTTATTGCGTGATGAAGAGCGTGATTCGATTCGTCATTATGCTGAGCAAATCAAACAAGAAGAAGCACCTTCGGCTTTGGCTTTGCAACTGCAACAAATGCTGAATAAAAAGTAAAAAATCCAAGGTTAACCTTGCGTTTTAAGACAGGGAAGTCTACTTTAGCAGGAGTTGGGATGCATGAGGAGAGAATGGGAATGACAAAATCGGAACTGATTGATGCTGTGGCAGCAGCAAATGGCGATATTACGCGCCGCGAAGCAGAAGTGGTGGTGAGCACAGTCTTCACAGCCATTTCTGAAGAGTTAAGTAGTGGTGGGCGTGTTGAATTGCGTGGCTTTGGTAGCTTTAGTATTAAAAAGCGTGAAGCGCGTACGGGTCGCAATCCTAAAACGGGCGAGTCAGTCGCAGTGCCGGCTAAAGTGGTACCACACTTTAAACCGGGTAAAGAGTTGCGCGAGCGTGTTGATCATTAAATGAAGATGTTTGCAAACGGACTATGAACTGGCTTAATGTTGGTGTAAGTGTGGGTTTGGCTGCCGTTGCGACAGCTTTTGCTTTGGCGAATACTATGCCCGTCAAGATGGGGTTTTTAGGTTGGACAAGTGCTGAACATGCCTTGTTTATGCCTGTATTTATGGCGTTCTTTTTTGGTTTTTTGGGTGGTGTATTGGCTTTAAGCTTTTCCAGACGCAAACACAAAAGAGAAATTTCATTTTTAAGAAAAGAGAACAGCTTATTACATCAAGAAGTTGAAAATCTAAGAAATATACCTTTGCAAGATGACTTATGAACAGTGTTATTGTCATATTTCTTGCTGTGGCAGGTTTAGTTAGCGCAGCACTTTTATGGCGCAATAAAACGGGTTTCTCTGATGATATGGATGAAACGCAAGCCGAAGATATTCGTGTTAGCCCTTTGTTGCGGGGCATTAATTTTTTATTATCAGATCAGCCAGACCAAGCTTTGCAAGAAATGGTACAAGTTGCCAAAATTCGTTCAGAAGCTGCAGATGTGTATATGGCTTTGGGTGAAATGTTTAGGGCGCAAGGTGAATATGGGCGGGCAGTACGCATCCATCAAAACCTTTTAGCACGCCCTGATGTACCGTTGGATTTACATTTCCAAGCTTATGTTTCTTTAGGGCGCGACTTTCAAGCAGGCGGATTGCTGGATCGCGCTTTGCGTCATTATGCCAAAGCGTTGGCAATGCAGCCTGATCATTTGGAGTCTTTACGTGCTTGTTTGCGCATTCGTGAGCAAAGCCATGAATGGACAGAAGCGGAGTGGTTGGTCAGCCGTTTAGAGCAAATTGAGGCTGTGTCTTACCACGAACATCGGGCATATTTGTATGCTGAGATGGCAAAAGGCGCACTGTTGGATATTGATTTAGACACTTGCGAGGCTCATCTTACAGCAGCATTGGACTTATCTACAAAGTGTGGACATGCACATTTGTTGCGCATGGAATCGCTGATGCAACAACAAAAGTGGGATGATGTATTGGCACAAGCAGCCTCCTTTTTGGCAGAAGTAGCAGAGCAACATCAGGGTTTGTTGCCGCATGTTTTGATGTTGGACGCATCGTTTTATAGCAGTAAGGCAGAAGGATTTTTATGGGATGCGTGGCAGAGCAAGCCTGATGTGGAATTGGGTTTATGTTGGATTGAAAGCTTGGCTGAACATCAAGGTGCGCAGGCTGCATTAACACTTCAAGCGAAGTTAAACTTACAAGATTTAAGCTTGCGCCATGAGCTGCGTTTATTGGCATTATCCGATGAAAAAGATAATTTAATTGAACAAGCGAAGCAATGGCGTTTGAGTAAGAATAATTATGCGTGCAAACAATGTGGTGTGCAGGTGCATGATATGCGCTGGCAATGTCCGAAGTGTAATACTTGGGGCAGCATGATGCCGTTGCAAACATCATTAATTTTTGGTGGGGATGAATGAATATGAAGAAAACGATGTCCGATAGATTGATGGTGGCATTGGATGTGCAAAGCGCTGAGGAGGCGCTGCACATACGTGATACTTTGGCTGATAGTGTGGGCTGGTTAAAGGTGGGGTTGCGTTTGTTTGTGGGGCAAGGCCCTGCTTTGATTGCGCAACTTCAAACATCACATCGTATTTTTTTAGATTTGAAGTTCCATGATATTCCAAACACAGTGGCCCAAGCGATTGAAAGCGCAGGCAATTTGGGCGTGGACATGGTGAATGTACATGCAGGTGGAGGTTTACCCATGTTGGAAGCTGCTGCCCAAGCTGCGGCAGCTTTTCCGAGCATGCAATTGATTGCGGTGACCGTATTGACCAGTGATACCATGCCTCAAGAGCAGGCTTTAGCCTTGGCTTTACAACGTGCCAAGTTGGCAAAAGATGCGGGGTTGCATGGTGTGGTGTGTAGTGTGCATGAAGCAGCTTCGATTAAGGCATTGTGCGGGCAAGATTTTATCACGGTGACCCCAGGGATTCGTTGGGGCAATCAAAATAGCCAAGATCAACAGCGCATTGCCGACCCGAAAACAGCAGTAGAAAGTGGTTCGGATTATTTGGTGATTGGTCGCCCTATTTTACAAGCGGACAACCCCAAAGCTGCGGCACAAGAGGCGGCGGCGATGATGGCAACGGCCAAAATTGGATGAAAGTCGCTGTGTTATTACTTGCTGCTGGAAGTGGCAAACGTTTTGGCAGTGAAACACCCAAACAATACCTTGAAGTTGCAGGTAAACCTTTAATATCACACACCCTTGATAGCCTTGCTGCAGAGCCGCGTATTGAGGTAGTGCAAGCTGTGATTGCTGCCCATGATACTTGGTTTGATAAGGTTGTGCACAATCAAACATGGGGTTTTACCTTGTTGCCAGCGGTGCTGGGTGGGGCAGAGCGTTCGATTTCGATGCAGCATGGTCTTGCAGCATTACCAGATGATATAGATATGGTGGCAGTGCATGATGCGGCAAGGGCATTGCCTTCGAAAGCTTTGTTGCAAGATGTGTTGGATGTGGCAGAGCAACATGGCGCAGCAGTGCCTGGTTTGGCAGTGGTGGATACGATTAAACGCATAGATGAACATGGGCAAGTCTTGGAAACACCTGCTCGTCATAGTCTGATGGCAGTGCAAACACCGCAAGTGGCGCGGCGTGATTGGTTTGAAACTGCCCTAGTGCGTGAAAAAGAACGGCTGCACTTGCATACCGATGATGCTTCAGTGTTGGAGGCTGCGGGTTATCCGGTGTTCATCAGCGCTGGTGATGTGCAAAATCGAAAAGTGACCACGCCTAACGATATGTTGTGGTTACAAGCGCAGCTTTTGGGGGAGAAATCAGGATGAATATACGTATAGGTCAGGGTTTTGATGTACACGCCTTTGCAGAGCATAGAAAACTGATGTTAGGTGGTGTTGAAATACCTTATCACCTTGGTTTAGCAGGGCATTCTGATGCGGATGTGTTGATTCATGCGGTTTGCGATGCCTTGTTGGGCGCGGCATGTTTGGGTGATATTGGTCATCATTTTCCAGATACAGATCCAAGCTTAGAAGGTGTGGATAGCACGATTTTATTGCACAAGGTTCACCTAGCCATTCAAGATTTGGGTTATGAAATAGGTAACATTGATGCTACGGTCATCGCCCAAAAACCCAAGTTAGCCAGTTATATTAACCCCATGCGAGAGCGCCTTGCTCAAGTATTAGACTTGGCTGTTGGCGAAATCAATATCAAAGCAACAACCACTGAAAAATTGGGTTTTACAGGTAGAGGCGAGGGCATTGCTGCCCAAGCTGTGGTTTTGTTGCAGTTGACTACTGCCTAAGTTTCAAAGATTTAAACACTTCATCAGCATGAAAAGATGAACGCACCAGTGGACCTGATGCCACCATGCCAAAGCCTTTTTTCTCAGCGATGTATTTCAAATCATCAAATTCTTCTGGTGTCCAATATTTCATCACAGGATGATGTTTTTCGCTGGGGCGTAGGTATTGTCCCATGGTTAAAATGTCGATGTTGGCTTCACGCATATCATCCAACACTTGTAAGACTTCATCACGCTCTTCACCAAGCCCCAACATGATACCAGATTTGGTGACCACACTTGGATCAATTTCTTTGGCACGTTGCAACAATCTTAAAGAAGTGAAATAACGCGCACCTGGGCGAATTGAGCGATAAAGTCTGGGCACAGTTTCTAAATTATGGTTAAAAATATCAGGTTTAGCATCCATAATGGTGTCTAAACATGTATCAGGTTTACGTTGGAAGTCTGGGGTAAGGATTTCGATGGTCACTTCAGGCTGTTTGGCCCTTAAGGTACGAATAACTGTGGCATAATGCCCTGCACCACCATCTTTGAGGTCATCCCTGTCTACGGAGGTAATCACCACATGTTTTAAGCCAATTTCGGCAACAGCA
>JAUZQU010000216.1 GCA_030950835.1 Mariprofundaceae bacterium
CCAAGCTGAACTTTGGGCTTTTTCAACAAGGGTTGCAGCGTATTGAGCAGGTCTTTGGCACGGCAAGATGCAATGTATAACCACTGTTGGGCGACTTCGAGATTGCTAGGAGCAGCAGCGGCCGCTGCATGTATTCGTACCGTTGCTGTGGGTTGGAATTGTTGCAGTGAGTCGGCAATTTGACGAATGCTTTGTCGCACATGAACCGCACTGCTGGGTCTATCATGTTTGTTTTTTTCAAGTAACTGTACAATGAGTTCGGATAAAACAAGTGGAATCGCAGGATTGAGTTCATGGGGTAAAGGTGCTGGTTCACGCACTTGTTTTTCCATAATTTCAAACTCACCACCATTGCTGGTGGCATCAAAGGGCAGTTTGCCTGTGGTCATTTGAAACATTAAAATACCAAAGGCATATAAGTCGGTGCGGGCATCAATGGGTTGATTAAGAATTTGTTCGGGCGACATATAACGAAATGAACCTACAGTTGCCCCACTTTGGGTCAGGTCGTCATCACCTTGTTCAGGTTTAGCCAAGCCAAAGTCCATGAGTTTGACTTCGTGACCGTTGGATATCAATACATTGGCTGGTTTAAGGTCACGGTGAACCATGCCGAATTTATGCGCTGCTTCTAAACCCGTGAGAATGTGTTGTGCAATGTCTAACTTTTCTAATAGTGGCAGGTCAGGGTTTGTCCTTAAATATGCCTTTAAATCTTTGCCATGCACCATTTCCATGACCAATGCCATGTGATTATCATCTTCATACAAAGAAAGTAAGGTGACGATGTTGGGGTGCATCAGTTTGGCATGCATTCGGGCTTCTCTGCGAAAGCGATCTTTCAGGTTTTCGTGGCGAAGTAGGTGAGGATGTAAGACTTTAAGCGCGACTTTACGATGTAACTTTTTATGCGTTGCCAGATAAACAATACCCATGCCGCCTTGACCCAAGCGGGCTTCAAGGTCGTAAGGGCCTAATTCGGTGAGTTCGGCATCTTGCTTTTCAGGCTTGGTGGTGTCGGTCAAAAAGATTCCTTTGGCATACGAAAAAATAATCAAACATAAACTTGGCGTGATTGTTGATGAAACTACTTTAATGTCAAGGCTTAGCCTTGTTTTTAAGGCGTTGTTGCAAAGGGGCATGGTGGGCATGACAGATGCAGACTGCCAAAGCATCCGCTGCATCTTCGGCAAGGGGTAAAGGTGGTTTGAGTAAGACCTTAATCATGTGCTGGATTTGTAATTTATCAGCGCGACCATGACCAACTGTAGCGAGTTTGATTTGGGTGGGGGTGTAGTTGGCAACTTCAAGCTGGGCGGCACAACAAGCGGCAATCAAAGCGCCCCTTGCTTGTCCAAGTTTGAGCGCGGAGGAGACATTTTTGGAGACAAACACATCTTCAATGGCGGCAAGTTGAGGTTGAAAGGTGTGTATGATGGCGCTTAAACTTTGGAAAAGTATGCCTAACCTGCTGTTGAACTCACCAGAGCCACAATGGATTACTTCATGGTGGATATGTTGCACACGATTGCCCTGCACATCAATAATACCAACCCCTGTTTTGCGTGAGCCAGGGTCTATGCCTAGCAGGCGTATTTTAGCTTTGATCATGTTGCTGCAATTTGAGTTGTTGGATGATTTTTTTGCGTTCGAAGATTAAACGTAAGGTATTGCCACCATGAGTGCGCCAAACCCAAGCCGCGCGAATGCCTGAAAAAAGCAAGCAGCGAATTTGTTCGGTATGATGTTTTTGTTTCAGGTGTTCAGGTTTACCGCGCACGATGACTCTGGGCTTGAGTTGGCTAATGGTTTCACCATACAAATGGGCAATGGCAGCGTACACATTATCATGGTAAGGACTAGCAAAATAGTGCACCTTTTTATGGATATTTTGCATTTCTTGGGCAATATATTGTAACATATCAGCTTGTTTATTGAGTTTTTTCTCAATATTAATCAAAGTAGCGCAGTGGGATAAGATATGTTTGGCATGTTTGATTTCACTGCCTTGTAAAAGTTGACGTGTCTTGCTGCTGCCCGTAGTAAAATCGCGCTGCTGCAGATAATCACTGTCTAAAAAGGCATCCATAGATTGCTCAAAACTAGAACGTTCACAACGCCCCTCTTGGGCGATAGATTCCACCAAATATGCCACTTGGGTTAAAGCGGCAAGGGCGAGGGCGCGTTGTTGTTCAGGTTTTGGCTGCATGGGGCGTAGTCTGACGTTTGCTAAGTGAAGGCTCAAGTGGAATGTTGTGATGTGTGGGTTGTTAGAGTGATTGTTAGCGTGATAGGGGGAAGCTATAGATGAAGAAATGTTTTTTTGAAACAGTGCGGGCTTGTTTGTTGGCAAAAGATGTGGATGAGAAGTTGAGGTTGACGCGAAAAGCGGCGATAGCTTGGCGAGCAGGTGAATTGTCGTTGGCAAACTTTACAGCAGCAGTGGATGTGCACCAACCAGGTGTGCCAGACAAACCTGAGTTGGTCAGCGCGAAAAGTGTGCCTAAACGGGGCTTTGGCACACAAGAAGGACGCGCCATCATGATACATGCCATTGTGCATATTGAATTTAATGCGGTTAACCTTGCTTTGGATGCAGCACAACGTTTTTCAGGTATGCCCGAAGCGTATTATGCGGATTGGTTAAGGGTTGCGGATGAAGAAGCGTACCATTTTGAGTTGATTCGGGCGCATTTGCGCTTTTTGGGTGCAGAATATGGGGATTATCCAGCGCATAGAGGTTTGTGGGATATGGTGGAGAAAACCAGCCATGATGTATTGGAGCGCATGGCATTGGTGCCGCGTGTGTTAGAGGCAAGGGGTTTGGATGTAACACCGGGGATTCAGCTGAAATTGCGTCAAGCAGGCGATGAACATGCAGCAACCATCTTGGATATTATTTTCCGCGATGAAATTGGGCATGTGGCAGTGGGTTCACATTGGTTTCGTGTGTTATGCAAACAACGTGGTTTAGAAGCTGAAGCTACATTTTTCATGTTGTTAGAGAAGTATTTTCCCCAAGGTATGTATGGTCCTTTCCATGAAGAAGCACGTTTAGAAGCTGGTTTCACAGCTGATGAATTGGCACGACTACTTGCTGGTTCAGAGCATGCCGAGCAAGCCAGATAGTTTTTTTAAAGCTGTTTTGGCTTGGTATCTTTTAAAGTATGGCTCTTACCAATTTTAAGTGGCATCGGCTTTTTGTAATTCCAAATAACGCTTCATTACTTTTTGAACATAACGCTTGGTTTCAGGGTAGTTAGGGATAGCCCTTCCTGCCCGAATGACGGCGTTTTCCCCTGCATTGTATGCTGCCACGGATAAACGAACATCCTGTTTAAACATATCCAAAAGCTGACGTACATACAAAGCGCCACCAGCGATGTTTTGCTTGGGATCATAGCTGTTTTTGACGCCTAATTTTTCAGCAGTCTTGGGCATGAGTTGCATCAAACCAATCGCACCAGCTTTGGACTTGGCTTGAGGATTAAAGGCGGATTCGGTATCAACGATAGCGTGTAAAAGCTGGGGGTCGATATTGTGTTTCTTGGCCGCTTGGTGGATATGGGGCAGGTAGGTTTGTACGTTATTTTTATAGACTTGGGGGTTGTATGTGCTGTTGCTTTTAGCAATTTTGGCTGTGTAAGGTGACCAAGGTTGGTAAGTTTCCAACAAACGATAAGGTGATGGCATTTTTTTATCGGTGATGTAAAGGTTACCTTGGGCATCTAAATACTTGAAGATTTGAGCCTGTGCTGCTGTGCAGTAGCACATGATTGAAAGCATGAATAAACAGAGAAATCGCATGATGATGGCTGACCTATAACAGATAGATTGTGGCAAGCCCTAAAAAGGCTAAAAAACCCACTACATCGGTGACTGTAGTTAAGATGGTGCCGCTGGCAAGGGCTGGGTCGATATTGAGGCGTTGTAAGGTTAAGGGAATCAAAGCACCTGCCAAACCTGCAACCATTAAATTAAGCAGAATAGCCGCAGCAATGATGTATGCTAGGGTATTACCAAACTCTGGGAACCAAATACGCGCCAATATACCCACCAATACGGCGAAACTAAGCCCAGTAACCAAGCTTACCCCCACTTCTTTGAATAAAGCACGTTTGGCATTGTCAAACGTAATACGACCCAAAGCAATGCCGCGCACCATGACTGTGAGCGTTTGCGTACCTGCAATACCACCCATACTCGCTACAATGGGCATCAAAATTGCCAAAGCCACGATATGATCCAAAGTAGCTTCAAATTGGGCAATGACAAGCGAGGCAAGCACTGCTGTACACAGGTTGAACATCAGCCAAATGCCGCGCCGCCACGCTGTGGTGTAGACAGGCTCTGCCAAATCATCTTGATTGGATAATGCAGCTAGGTGAAACATGTCTTCTGTGGCTTCTTCTTGTACGACATCAATAATATCATCGGCCGTAATCCGCCCTACCAGCAGCCCTTGTTTGTTGACTACGGGCAAGGCAAGTATGTCGTATTTATTGAATACACGGGCGACTTCTTCTTGGTCTTCTTCGACCAAAACACGCGGAAAATCAGCGTCTGCGATACGCCATATTTCTTCTTTGGGATCACAAAATAGCAGGGCATGTAGGGGTAAAACACCAGTTAAACGATCATGTTTATTCACCGCATAAATGTAGTTGAGATTCTCAATGGATTGACCCCAACGTCTTAATACCTTTAACACTTTTCCGACCTTCCAATCATCGCGGACTTTAAATAATTCCGCCTGCATCAAGCCGCCAGCTGAAGTTTCATCGTGTGCCATTAAAGGTTCGATGCCACGTCTATCTTCAGGGTCTAAAGCTTTGATGACTTCATCCGCGACTTCGGGTTTGATGGATTGTAAGATGTCCGTGGCATCATCGGAATCCAAGTGTTCAACGACATCTTCAATATCACTGGTATTCAGCTTTGCCAATAGACTTTCTTGCAAGGCTTCGGGAAGCTCAAGCAGCGTATCACCACGCAAATCATCGGGGATACAGCTTAATAATTGATGTCGCTCTGTATCGTTGCGACAACTGATTAATACATCCGCGATTTCGGATGTATGCATGTCTAAGAAACGCTTGTGTAACACCGCAGGCTGTTCAATCAGGAGTAATAAGTCTGTCGAGATTGCTTTCATGCTAGACTATCGCTTAAGAGTTCTTTAAGTAAACGTGGTTGAATCGGGTCGGCAATCAGGGCAAAGCCGAACTTTTGTGCTTCTTTGGCGTAAATACTGCTTAAATCTTGTGTAATCATGATTAAACGCATACTTTTCTCCGTCATTTCACGTACCTGATGGATGTCATCCAAGTTGAGGCGGGTGTTTTGTAAGGTACCATCAATGATGAGGGCATCGGGCTGCCATGCTTGTTGTTGCATGTGTTGTAAGACTTGATGGGATGTCGCAAACGCTTCTACCCTGCATCCCCAAGAGGAAATAAGCAGGGTCAAACTCTCGCGAATCATGGTGTTTTGCACAATAATAGCCACTTTTAAACGTTGACGAATGACACTATCTACGGATATTTGCACAAGTGGTGCTTCTAAAGCTTGGCTGATGGCAGGCAGTTGCACTGAAAAACAAGAGCCGCGTCCTAATCTCGATTTTAACATCACAGGGTGGTGTAAAATATGACTTAAACGCTGCACAATGGCTAAACCAAGCCCCAAACCTTTGCTTTGTTGGTTGGGATTGCGCAGTTGGGTAAACTCTTCAAATATCATCGATTTTTTATCTTGAGGGATACCTTTTCCGTTGTCATAGACATCTAAAGACCAGTGATTTTGTTGCTGCACACTTCTGTGACGAACACACAATAAAATACTGGAACATTTGGCATGGCGGATGGCATTGAGCAAGAAATTGGTCAAAATACGTTCAAGCATGACAGGGTCGGTATTGGCAAACGCTTCACGCTGACGTATGCGCAATTCTATGCCATGACAAGCGGCAACAGGCATGAATTTCATACCTAAGTTGTGTATAAAATCATGCAGGGCAACGGCTTGTAATTCGGGTTTCTGCTGGGTGTCTAAGCGCGATATATCCAGCAGCTGGTCGAGTAAACGGGAGGTGCTTTCGTGGGCATCTTTGGCTTTGTTGATGATGCGGGTATTTTCTAAATCAAGGCTTTCAAGGTTGAGCGAAGCAAGGAAAAGACCCGTAGCTTGATGGGGTTGTTGTAAGTCATGGCTGGCAGTGGCGAGGAAGTTGGATTTGTTGCTGGCTGCCTTTTGGTTGTTGTGTTGGATATGGCGGATGTTTTTTAATAGTTGTTTGTTTTTATAATGCAGGGAAAAAGCATAATAAATTGCAAAACAGAGCAGGAAAATCAATAAAATGGATAAAAAGCTCATAAAAGACCCTCTTCTAATGCTTTTTGTACGGCTTGGGTGCGGTTTTTAACCCCTAATACTGAAAATACACCACGCACATGCACTTTAACCGTGGCTTCGCTTAAATCCAAGGTGTGGGCAATCATTTTGTTTTGCATGCCTTGTTGTAAGAAAAATAAAATCTCTTGTTGACGTTCGGTGAGTGTGGAGGGGGTTTTGCTTGCTAGGTGTGGTGGTGGGGCAGACTCAAGCAATATGGGGGGTAGGTAGATGCCACCCGCCAAGACCAGTTGTAAGGCGGCAAATAAGATAGGGGTAGTTGAGCTTTTGGGAATGAATCCGCTGGCACCAAACTTGAGCGCTTGTTGGATATGGGCATGTTTATCACTGCCTGAAATCATGACTACAGGGATATCGGGCAATAGTTTTTTCAACTGTTGTAAGAGTGCTAAACCATCCATGCCGGGCATGTCGATGTCGGTAAGAATCATTGTAATATCAGGGTTTTCTTTCACCATATCCAAACATATATGGGCATCTTCGGCTTGTAAGATGGTGGTTTGCTGCGGCTGGTGTTGCGGCATATTGAGCAGCATCAGAGCAAGGCTTTCACGAAACAGAGGATGGTCGTCGGCGATGAGTATGGTCAGGGTCTTTTGTTGTGACATGGGGCAATGATGCCGCTTAAAAAGGATTAGAAAAGGATTAATCCTTTTGGATAGGTGCTTCAAGTTGTTAAAATGGTTACTATCGGCAGCACTTCTATCGCATGAATATGCTATATGCTATATAAGAAGTGTTTTTCAGATTATTTACAGGAGTTTTTTGCCATTTTATGATGCGTCGTTTCTTAGTTATGTCCTTGTTTATGCTGCTCTTTTTAGGGTTTGGCAGGATTGCTGCTGCCGATAATGTGGCCATGGTTGAAACGATGAAGTTCCTCGCGCCAGCAACCGTCAACTTGTTGATTCAGCGGGCAAATAATGGCGGCCCGTATGGTTTTCAGGTCGGCGATGAGATTACTTATTTGATTAAATATAAACCTGTTCCCAATGGCGGCAATACTGGAGCCAATGGTTATATCACCGATTATATGCCCAATGGTTTGCAAGTGATTGATGCTGGATTTATGCAGCCTGATGGTTTTGGTGGTTATTATGAAGTGCCGCCATTGCCTGGTGGAGATATGCCGAACCATCCCGATGGTAATGGTAATCGCTTGGAACCTGTGATTCCCGCTTTTATCGGGCTTCCCGCAACACCAATCAATTTATTGGCCTATGAGAATGATGGAGCGAGTGCTAATGGTGCTGTGGGTAACCTTGATGCCAATGGTATTGTGACCTCACAGGGTACGTTGGCACAGGTAAATGGTGATACAGGCGTGTGGTTTTCCACGGATTTAAGGACTGCGTTTAGTGTGCTTGGTGTGGCGGTTTCTCGAAACGCTTGGGATAGAGATCAGATTGAATATGAGAATACATGTGCAAATAATAATGGTGGTGCGGAAGGGCCTTGGGGCTCGGGTTCTCCTGTAGCTGGTCCTCAAACGTTTTATCAGCATGAAGTCAATTGGCTTGGCGGTGCTCCTTGTGCGGTTGGCCCTGTTGGCCCTTGGCAACGCATTGGTGTGTCAGGCTCAAGAATTTCGGACTATGGCTTGATGGAAGATACACAGGCTAGCCGCGAACTTTTTTCTGGTGACCCACTTTATGGGCGCGATTTAGCAAGCAATCCCTTGCCTGTTGTCTCGGCAACCACGCCAGTGACTATACGTTGGGCAAATGGTTTGAACTCTGTGGGTGAAATTAAATATGTCTTTGTGACGGCGCGTATTGTGGCTTTGCCTGCTGGCGGCACCATCATCAACAACTCTGAAGTTTGGGGTGGTGATGTGTATTATGCTGAGGGTGGTAAAGACAACGCTTGGAAGTATAATGATACACTGGTGTCGGTAGGCAACAATTCGGATATGGTGATTGTCAAAACACCGAATGTGGAAGCTGCCCAAGTGGGTGATGTGGTCTCTTTCCAGATTACGGTCATCAACACAGGTGCTAGGGCACATACTGGCGTGGTCATTACGGATTATTTGAATACCTATCACCAAGCAGGGCCGGGTAACCCATTTGAAGTCATGGCACAATACAATTGTGATGCTTCTGGAGCTGGTATTTATGGAACCGCAACGGCTGCTGTGCTCACGCCTGCGGCCTGCCCAATTGTTGGGCCTACGCCTGGTGATGATACGGTTGCAGGTGCAGAAGCGGTGCAGTGGACATTAGCACTGTTGAACCCTGGCGCTTCACAAACTTTCACCTATTCCGTCACTGCGCTTACACCCCCTTCAGCCAAAGATACTTCTGCAGCAGATCATGTGGTCGCAACATCCATTGAAATGCCAGCGCCAGGGGCAACGGCAGGGGCGAGCTTTGAAATTGGTGTGTTCCCTTTATTGACACAAACGAAAATAGCAACGCCAACTTCAATTTTACCTGGCGGCACTACACGCTACCACATTCGCATTACCAATACGGGTGCAGGTTCAGCAGGTGTGTATAGAGATGTATTGAGTATACCTAGTGTGTTGTATACAGACCCTATTGATTTGACAGGGAAAATTTTAACCACGATCATCAAAGATACGCTGCCCACTGGTTTTAGTTACGCAGGCAACCCTGTGCTAACTTTGAATGGAGCACCTGTATTGGGCGCGACTTTACTGGCTTTGGGTCAAGATTTAACTTGGAACATTCCCCATACAGCACTACAACCCAATGAGCTTGGTGAAAATTCCGTATTGGATGTTTATTTTGATGCCCAAGCTTCGCCTACACTTGCTGCAGGTGTGTATAAAAACTCAGTATATACCAGTATTCCTTATAACAAAAAACCCAAGGCTCAGGCTCCTGCCAATAAAGATTGGTCATTAAAACCCTTGTGGTCGATTGATACGGCACCCGTGACAGTAGGCACGGTACAAATGGCGTTAACTGCTTTGCCAAGTACGGTTGAAAATACGATCACAGGTACATCGACGGTATATACGGTGACCGTAACCAACAATGGTGCAGCTGCTGTCACCGCTGTAGCGATTACCCATGTCTTGCCTGCTGGTTTTAGTTATCAAAATGCTTCTACAGCGGGCACAGGCGGCATCACTGCCAACCCAACGGTGACAGGGCAAAGTGTAACATGGGTCGGTTTTGATGTGCCTGCGAATAGTAGCCGTACTTTAACCTATACTGCTGATATCGCGTCAAACACATTGCCCGCTGCTTATTTCAGTGACATGACAGCCACAGCAAGCAATGCTAGCCTACCTTCGCTTACGCATACTACACCTGTGGTGGTGACATCGCCTGGTTTAGCCATGAACAAAAGCGTGGATAAATCATCCATTGTTTGGCGTGGAGCTGGTATTATAGTTGCGCCTTTCCCTACAGAAGTGGTCACTTATACCATCACCGCAACCAACTCAGGTACGGCATCAAGTATCATTGATGTGTTGGATGTATTACCTGCTGGTTTTGAATATGACCCTACTGTGTTGGCGAATGTGGAAGTGGTGACCTTGAATGTGGCAGGTGTGTCTAGTATTTTAACACGTTCATTGCTTGCAAGTGCCACCACATACACCACTTATCCAACATTATTAACAGCAACACCAAGCTGGGGCACGTTTACCATCCCACCTAAGTCTGGGGTTAATAATTCCGTATTAAGCATTACTTTCCCTGTGAATGCTGTGATGGCAAGTGGGGCAGCAGCAGGTACGAATGTGATTGCTGCGCCAGGCACTTATAACAATACCCTGACGGTGGCAGGTAATGTGTCGTTGCCTAGCTTTGTGGGTGCGCCAGTCAGTGTTGCTAGCCCTGTGAGCAAGTGGACAAACACGCCCACTGCGGCCATCAATGGACTGATTGATTATCGTCTACAAGTCAGCAATCAAGATATTTATGCTTGGTCAGCGGTATCGGTGGTGGACTATTTGGGTACATTAAGTACAGCAGGCGTTGCTGCATTAACCCCTAGTGGTATCACGTATGGCGTGGCGAATGCTGCATATTATGCGATTGGTCTTACTGCACCTACAGGCATACCGGGTACAGACCCCTTATGGTTATTAACAACACCGACCGTGGCTGCGCAGGAGCTAACTTTTGACAATGCAGCTGTTGGTTTCACCATTCCAGCAGGTGAAAACTTGTTTATCGCTTATACGGCAACTGCACCAGCAGCGGTACCTGCTCCGCCGACCTTGCACAACTCTGTACAAACCTTGAATTACACCGCGAATGCTGTAGCGCATATTGTGAATACGGTTTGGGATGGTGCTTTGGCAGCCAACGCAGCCGAAAATGTTACCATCACTGCGACACCTACCATTAATTTGGCAGGCACGAAAAGCGTTTTACCTGCAAGCTTGTATTTGTATGGTGCAGCAGCCCCCAGTGCTTTGACCTATAGCATTCGCTTGAGCAACAACAATACACTCACCGCCAGCAGCGGCACGATTACGGTAGTGGACACATTGGCTGCAGGCATTACGGCAGACCCTGCTGTAGAAACGGTGTTTGTTGATCATTATACGGCAGCAGGGCTATTCCTTACTACCACCAATATTACTGCCACAAGTGTTTGGAATGTTGCTTTAAATCAGTTGACGATGACAGTGCCGAATACGGTGCTGCTTGCGCCAGCAGGTGGTTATATCAACATTCGTTTTACTGCCTCTGTAGCGGCGTTAACCGTATCCAACAGCTACTTCAACAGTGCTTCATGGACGGGAACCAATGTGAATGCAGGCAATGTAGGGCCTACTGCCGCAGTCAGCATTGACCCTGTGACGGTGAGCAAGCAAGCTTTAACTTCAGCAACAGTGTCGGGTGGTTTGGCAAAATATAGGATTACAGTCACCAATGCTGGTAATGTGGCTTTGACTGCTCTGAGTATCACCGATTATTTTGGTGATGTGCTTGTGCCTACGCCCAGTGGTTTCACTTTTAATAGTGATGCAGTATTAAGCGTGAACGGTACAACATTGTTAGCAGGTACGGATTATACTGCACCGCTAGCCAATAGTATTTCTCCGGTGTGGTCGGCGATTACCCTTCCAGCAGCAACTGCAGGCGCTTCGGCGAATCTCGTTATTGATTTTTATGCCAATGTCCCAGCGGCACAACCAGCAGGGATTTACAACAACTCCGTGAGTAGCCTTGTATTCACCCCAACAGGTGGTCTAACCATTACTTCCACCAATCCTTTTGATGGTGGGTTTGCCGCCACTACGGCAGATGATGTGACCGTGGCAAGCGTGGGCATCACTAAAAGTGTAGTTGCCCCTTATGCCAGCGTATCCAACAATGTGCTTTTGGGTACGTTAACCAAGTATTTGATTACAGTGAGTAACAGTTCAGCAGCAGCCCAACTGGTGAATGTACAAGATACGTTGCCTGCAGGGTTCACAGTTGGTGCAGCATATGTGGCAACGGGTCTTACCCAGCCAGTGGCAGCACCACCAGCTGTAGGTTGGACACTACTTACCCCTACGATTATCGCCCCACAAAGCACCGCCATTCCCTTGTTTGAAAACGGCGGAGCAGGGCATAATGTGCCAGCAAACTCGAATCTATTCATTTATTTCACGGCAAACATTGCAAATACAGTTGCCCCTGCCAGTTATAATAACCAAGCGAATGTGCGTTTAACCGCAGCACCGAACACCGTGGTGGGTAGCGTGAGTGGCGCAACAGTAGCTGTGACAGCACCACAACCATTTTTATCTAAAGTGACCAGTACCGCCAACTTGGGCAAAGATATTTATGGTGAATATGCCAAAGCACATTATAAAGTGACGGTGACCAATGTCGGTTCAGAAGCTACAGGTGTGGTGATTGTAGATACCTTACCTTTGAATTTTAACCTGTATGGACAACCCACTGTCAACATCAATGGTACGGACTTGCTCAGTACAGCCTTTAGCTGCACGCAGCTGTTGCAGGTGCTCACCTGTGATAGCAATCCTGCAGGTGGTTTTACAGTACCTGCGGCAAGTGGTGGCACCAATGGTTTGATTACCCTTGAATACGATACATCCATACTCAATACTGTGCTTGCAGGTGCTTATACCAACTTGGTACATGCCAATACAACCAATGCAGGGCGTTTGCCGCTATTGGTAGCCAATGACCCTTTTGCTACGGTGACTTTGCATGATGTAAGTATCAGCAAAAGCACCTCTACTGCCAGTTTAAGCCCTGGTGATATTGCTACTTATACCATCACAGTGAGTAACTTCTCTGCTGCGCCAGTAGGCACGGTGAAGGTCACAGAATTTTTACCATCGGGTTTCACTTATATTGCTGGCTCAACCACAGGCACGGGTTGGATAGCTGCTGAACCTGCTACGATTACAGGTCTTCCAGTATGGACGATTGCTAGTGTGGCAGCAAATAGCAGTGCAACCATTACCTTTAATGTACAAGTTGCGCTAACGGTGAGCGGTGGTACGACCTATTATAACAGCATTTTGGCCACACATCTTGCAGGTGCGATCACGGTCAACTTCCCCAATATTGGCCCTACTGCGCCAGTAGCCGTGTTATCGGCGGTACCTTCGTTGACAGTGGTCAAATCAGCAGATGTGAGCAGCGCTGCACCAGGCGCGGTGATCACCTATAAAGTGCATATTAAAAATACAGGTTCGGGGCAGGCATCTACGGTGTTTGCAGTGGATGATTTAAGTGTTTATACCCAGCTTGGTTTGGATGCATGGGGTGTCAACTTGCCTGTGAAACTCACCGATGGGCCAGTCTTGCTTCCAGTATTGGGAGCTTCGGGTTTGGCGCTGGGTACGGTAGACTTCTCTACGGATGGCGGCACGAGTTATACCACCTTAGATGCGTTGACTAGAGCAACATTAACGGTAGATGTTTATGGTTATGCAGCTGAGATTACGGATTTCAAAGTGAATTTAACGGGAACCATGAATAGCAATACCACGACCAATCCAGCGTTTATGCTTGAATACAAAGCGCAAGTGAAATAAAGAGAATAAAGGAGATGATATGAACAAGATTGTATTGAGTATGTTGATGAGTATGCTGCTGCTGGGTACTGCTTTTGCTGGCCCACAGATTGAAGTGAGCATCACCGCGGAAAAAGAGATTACCGTGCTGGAAAAGGGTAAACAAGTGACCAAACGGGTGAAAGCAGATGCTGTGGTACAAGGTGATGTGGTGTTTTACACGTTGAGCTTTGTCAACAAGGGTGATGAGGATGCGCTGGATGTTGCCTTGGTAGACCCAATTCCTGCACATACGCTTTATATCAATGGTACAGCTTATGGTAGTGGTGCTGATATTTCATTTTCAACCGATGGTGGAAAGAAGTATCAACAACCCAGCTTGTTGACCTATGAAGTGGATGGCAAACAACAAGTTGCTTCACCTGATCAATATACAGATGTGCGTTGGTTGATTAAAAAATTGGCTGCGGGTAAGTCTGGCATGGCTGGTTTTCAGGTTCGGGTGCAGTAATGCATAAACAAAGAAGGTATAAACATTTGGCGCGCGGTGACCCCCCACCACGTATGCACGCGCCACCAGGTAAAAAAGTAGGAACAATGATGAAGCATGAAAAAGTAGAAGAAGAAAAAAGGAGCATGAAATGAAAAGGATATTCAAACATATAAAACAAAGCATGGTGCTAGCCCTCTTTGCCGTGGCAGCGATGGGTTTGTCGCAACAAGCCATGGCTGCAGTCAGTGGTGGTGCTACGATTCATAATGCAGTGACCGTGTCATACACTTCTGGTGCTACGACATTGACTGCCACAGCAAACGTGAATGTTACTGTGTTAACGATTGCTGCTGAGCCTACCATAACTGCAGGCGTGAATCAAACGGGTGCTTCAGGTGATGCAATTACTTATACATACACTGTGAAATCTAATGCGAACGGCCTTGATACTTATACACCAGGTAATGTGGTTATTGTTGACACAGGTGTTTCAGCTCCATCTTCAACTGCAGGGGCTGCAGCAGCGGCTTTCAGTTTATGGGGTGGTATTGTGTTGAGTGCAGGTGCAGGCACGATTACAGTGCCAGCAGGCTCTACGACTGGGCTGATAGCTAACGTCTCAACAATTGAGCTTCTTGTTGACAATGGTGCTGGTGCTGTATTGCAAAAATATACAGTAACAGCTGTTGCTGCTGGCACAGTTGCTTCTACTGTGAATGCAACGGGTGCGACTACAGCTGAAACCAATGCGACATTAACGTTGACCCCAATTCTTGCGGCAGATGCGATTATTGCAGGTGCAGGTGCAGGTGCAGTAGCTGTTGGCGTGCAAGCTGGTGAATACAATACATTTACCCAAGTGGTAAATCTAGGTGCGCCAAC
>JAUZQU010000217.1 GCA_030950835.1 Mariprofundaceae bacterium
CATCTTGCGCATCAGGCAAATAGATTTCCATGTTCAAGTTGTACCGCGCACGACATGCATCCATCACATGATACGTCTCTTGCGGCAAGCGCCCAGTATCAAGGGTAATAATACGTATGGCAATATCATGTTTGGCAATCAAATCCAACATGAGCACATCTTCTGCACCAAAGCTGCACGCAAATACCAAATCTGGCGCATATTCAGCCGCTGCTTGCTCTAACCAAGCCACTGTTTGTATTACTTTTTCCACGTTGTTACTCCAATATCATCACGCATAGTTCAAGCCCAATATGGGCCACCAATATTTAACCACCAATAAAAACAACAATAACGCAGAAGTCGATAAAACCACACCATACTTCAACATACTCCATGATTTTACATATCCACTGGCATAAATCATTGCATTCGGCGGTGTGCCCATGGGTAACATAAAAGCAAAACCTGCAATGATACCAATGCTTAAAGCCATAAACATAGGGTCAATACCCGCTTCTAAACCAACAGGCATAGCAATGGGCAGCACAATCGCAACAGCGGCTGCATTACTCACACTTTCCGTGAATATCAACGTCACCAGCGCCAGCAAAGCAAGCAATCCTAAGCCCAACATATCACCAGGAATCAAAGTATCCGCCAGCCACACTGCTGCTCCTGTTTCCGATAAAGCTTTACCAATCGCAATCGCTCCGCCATACATCAACACTACGCCCCACTGCACGTGTTTTTCCACTTCCTGCCAGCCCACTAAACGCAACGCAAACATCAGCACCACACTGACCAATGCAATGCTTGCCAGTGCATGGGCATGTCCTGCAAACAACCATGCGATTACTGTGCCTAACTTCAATATACTCATCAACCAACCTTTGATGGTTAATTCACCCAATTCTAAACGCCGCTCGGAAAATACATCTTGCACCGCTTGCATATCCAAGTTCACCCCAGCAGTCATACGTTTTAACAACAGGCTAGCCACCAGCAATACACCCAATACCAAGGGGAACGCAGCTAAACTCCATTGTAAAAATGAGAAGCTTTGTCCAGCAAGTTCATCCAAAAGTGCCAAGGCTAATGGACCTCGAGCACCACCAAGCAAGGTGGCTACACCACCAATAATCGCACCCCATGCCAAAGCAAAAAAGATGGCCTGACCATACATATGTCCTTTTTTTAAACCCAAACTACGCACAATTTCCCAAGCAATGGGTAAAAATAAGGCTGCAACTGCATGTTCAGGCATCACACATGCCATCAAAGCAGGTAAAAAAAGCATGACCATCAACAAACGCTGGCTACTATTGCCTGTTTTTTTCAACACATACAAAGCAAGACGCTCTGATAAACCACTTTGCATCACTCCTGCTACCAACATAAAGGCACCCAAAATGAAAAATACAGCAGGGTTACCAAAAAATGAAAATACTTCGCTCGCTGGAAGCACCCCCAACACAGGTAATAATGCTAAACCCAACAAGGAGGTGATGGGTAATGGTAATAACTGTGATACCCATAAAACCAAACATAGTACAAAGACTAATAAAGCATGGTAACCTGAATCCGTTAAACCTTGCGGTGGCGCTTGAAGAACCGCACCTAAAAATAACACACTGAGTAAAAAAAGACCTATAAAAGGAGCCGCCTCGGTTGCCAACAACACATGCATGGATTTTGCCTGTTTGCTTTCACCTTGGATACGTAAATAACGGCGAAAACCATCTGTCCACCCATCCACTTTACGCCCTAAAGGTGATACCCCCCAACGTGTTGCCAAGGTTGCCGAGCGACTACCATCCAATACCCCACTTTCCATAGGGGTTAACACTCTACCCATATCCCTAAGCCTATGCGTGGGGAGACCAGCCTCTTCAAGCAGCTTATATTGTTGTAATAATGCCTCTTCAATATCATCCAAAGTTGCAATCTCTTGCTCTGCCAACGGTGTGTCTGGAAGTGGGCGAAATGGAATCAATAACGGTACAACATTTTGGACAATTAAACTTTTCATACCCTTAATCGTTGAAGATATTGGCTCTAATCCCACAATCAAATGGCTTACCACAGCACCAGGACGAAAAACCTTACAAGCATGATCTAAAGCCTGACGAATGGCAACTTGCCCACCTTGTTTGTCTTTGCCGGGGCAAATATCTTGAAATGTAGCCGCCTCAAACACTTCCAAATTACAAATGAAAATATCAAGCCCAGCAGCATACAAAGCATCAATAACAGATAAATCTTTGGGGGCTACCGTTTCCAAGGCGATTTGCCTATGCCCCAAGTGTCGACGAAGTAAAGCAATCACTGGCAACAGTTGCGACAAACCCACATCATCATGGGGGGAAAAACCATTGTACAAATACACCGTATCAATTTCGCGCTCGCTTAACGCTTCGCGCACCACTTCAACCAACTCCAAAGGATCTCGAAGCGATGGTGAAGCTGCATTTAACATCGAATCAAATTGGCAATAGGCACACGCTTGTTTATCTTGGCTGAAAAAGCCGCAACCCATAAAAGGCTGCAATATCAATAATCTATCATGCAGAGAAGCGAAGCTGCCCATGCGTGAACCTTTGCGGGTTAGCTTTTTATAAAAAGCAGGAGCTTCCACCAACTCAACGGTCTCAAGCTCACCACCACAAAGCAGGGTAGCTTGGTTGCCATCAACACTGTCCAAAGCAAAACCGCTTTCTTCCGTATAAGGCTGACCCACAGGCACTGAACAAAAGTGTCCGCTAGGCAAACGCAAGTCCAGCACCGTTTCTGAACCATTGGTTTGGGCAAGCCAGCGCGAGGCTTCAGGCAGCCCATTGGGCAAAGCCAACCCCCTACTCACCAAAGATAACTTGGTGCGTCCTGGGTTGGAAAAAGGGTGTAAATCGTCA
>JAUZQU010000218.1 GCA_030950835.1 Mariprofundaceae bacterium
GGTGTAGTTCATAAGGATAGCCCAGTGTTGGCCCCTATTGCCCGTCTTTATCATAGGCTGCTGAAACGTGCCTTAAATATGCGCAAAACAATCATTGGCGGGGCGGCAATTGCCTTTGTGCTTACATTGTTAACGCTGCCCTTTATTGGTACAGAGTTTGTTCCTGAGCTGGAGGAGGGAACCATTGCAGTGCGCATTACCCTAGCACCTTCATCATCGCTTACCTTTGCCAAAGGTGTAGGCGAAAAATTGGAGCAGGTGCTGATCAGCAACTTTCCTGAGATTACATATGTTTCTGCACGAACAGGTCGTGCTGAAATTGGAGGTGATCCAGAGCCAGTGTCGAATGTTGAGCTATTTGTGGGTTTGAAGGCTGTTTCCGAGTGGACAAGTGCTGATAACAGAAAAGAGCTACAGCACTTGATGCGTGAGAAGATGGAAGTGGTGCCAGGGATATTGGTTTCATTCTCACAACCCATTGCGATGCGTGTTGATGAATTGATATCGGGTGTTAAAGCAGCCCTGGCCATCAAACTCTTTGGCCCTGACCTGAAAGTATTGGCGGAAAAGGGCAAAGAAATCGAAATACTGGCGAAAACTGTTGAAGGCACGCGTGATGTGGAGATGGAGCAAATCGAAGGTGAGGCACAGTTGGTCATTCGCCCTGATCGCAGTAAATTGGATCGTTTCGGCATCCCCGTGGATGATGTGATGACGCTTGTTGCTGATGCGATTGGTGGTGCATCTGCTGGACAGGTCATTTCAGGCAACGAACGATTTGATATTTATGTGCGCTTGGCGAAGGATTATCGCCATAATATCGAAGCGATTGGCAGCCTTATTTTGCAATCCCCTGATGGGGCGTGGGTTCGCCTTGAAGATGTGGCATCCATTGAAGTAGAGCAAGGCCCTCCGATGATTAAACGTGATGATGTGCAACGCCGTGTGGTGATTCAGAGTAATGTTGAAGGGCGAGATATGGGCAGCATCGTGGCTGAACTTGATCAACGTATTCAAGGTGAAATTGAGCTTCCTCCTGGTTACACGGTGGTGTTTGGCGGCCAGTTTGAAAATCAACAACGGGCGCAGGCAAAATTGATGGTGGTGGTTCCGCTATCCCTGTTGATGATCTTCCTGCTGCTTTATTTTGCTTTCCATTCCCTTGGTCAAGCCATGCTGATTATGCTCAATGTGCCGATGGCATTGATTGGTGGTATTTTGGCATTATTGGTATCGGGGCAGTATTTATCGGTACCATCCAGCATTGGCTTTATTGCCCTGTTTGGTGTGGCAGTGCTCAATGGCGTGGTGTTGGTGGATGCGATTAACCGACACTTGGGAGATAGCCAAGATATCAACCAAGCGATTCGCAATGGTGCGGAAAGTCGGCTACGACCCGTGTTGATGACCGCTATGATTGCAGCCCTTGGTCTTATTCCACTGCTGCTGGCCACGGGTATTGGCTCAGAAATTCAACGACCATTGGCAACGGTAGTGGTGGGTGGGCTTATTTCTTCCACATTATTAACCCTGTTTGTTTTGCCATGTTTATACGAACGTTTCAGCAAATACCGTTCATAAAGATGATCTGACTATTCAGCTTGCCCGTGTTTTGTTTGCTAGCGAAGAAACACGGGGAGCTGAATAGCTATCACCGATTTTAAGTAAGAAAAGGAAAAAGAAATGAAAATATTCAAATTACTCGTTGGTTGCACATTCCTCATAAGCCTTACCTTGGGGCTATCCAGCTGTGGAACAGGAAAGGGCTTGGATCACAGTATTTCCAAACATGGAAAGCATCATCATGGAGGCAATACTGAAGAGCAATCAAAATGAACGACAGTAAAAATGATATTTAAATGATGTTATTTTTGTGACCATGAAGAGAATTTATTGCTTGCTTGAAAGCATGTGATTCATAGGGTGCGAATATGGTATATATATATTCGTCTTTTTTAGGTTGTTTAAAACAAGTGCAATGGCTGCTGTTGGCTGTGTTATTATGGTTGCCAGCACAAAGTGCTGCGCAGTCTTACAGTGCAGAGGATTTGATTGCTTATATGCTGCAAGAAACTGATTTATCGGCGAGCTATGTGCGTCAACATATCCAAAATGCTCAATTTGATGCAGATTTGATTCGTAAAATGAAGACCCCTTACGAAGCAAGACCTTATGCCGATTATCGTCCTCTTTTTATCAACGAACGTATGAAAAAAAGGGCTTTGGCATATTTAGCTGAACACAAGGCTATCTTTGCCGCTGCACAAGCTAAATATGGTGTTGCCCCTGAAATGATTACCGCTATTTTGGGTATGGAAACGCATTTTGGCTCTAATCGGGGCAATGATAGGGTATTGGATGCTTTATTTACCTTATCCACGGGTTATGCGCGGCGGGCGAAGTTTTTTAGAGGTGAACTCAAGGCATTTTTACTGCTTTGTCAGGAAGAAGGTTTGAATCCACAAGAAGTGAAAGGCTCGTATGCAGGTGCATTTGGTACGACACAGTTTATTCCGACCTCTTTTAGAGCCTATGCTGTGGATGCCAATGGTGATGGTAAACGTGATGTTTGGTTTACGCCTCAAGATATTATTTTCAGTGTGGCGAACTATTTTAAGCAGCATAAATGGACAGATGAAAAAACGGTTGCCCACTGGATTCCACAACCGAAATCCCATGCGATTATCCAAAAAGCACTCAAAGATGAAACACGAAAATGGCGTGTGTTGGCAGATTTTGAGCAAGTAGGTATTCAAAAACCTAGCTCTGCTTGGAATAGTGATGAAAAAGTGGCGTTGATTACACGCAAAACAGCTACAGGTGAGCGTGTGTTGCTGGTGAATCGGAACTTTTATGCCATTACACGCTGGAATCGTTCGTGGAACTATGCTCTGGCGGCAACAGAACTGGCATTTATGCTGGGCAATGCACAATGTGAGGTGGGTGAATGATACAAACATATCAACGTTCATTTTGGCTGAGTATAGCGGTATTATTATTGGTGACATGGTTATCAGGCTGTGCGCCAACCCGTTATCCACCTGGTAAACATCAAAGCAGTGCGCCAAGTTCGACATCTGGTTATGTGAAAAAGGGCAATCCTTATCAAATTGCGGGCAAATGGTATTATCCTTTAGACAGCGGTGCTTTTTATGATGAAGAGGGCATGGCATCTTGGTATGGTGAGAAGTTCCACGGGCGTAAAACTGCCAATGGCGAAAAGTATGATATGTATGCCATGACTGCGGCACATACGGTATTACCCATGCCATCTATGGTGTTGGTCACGAACTTGGAGAATGGCAAGCAGGTGAAGCTACGGGTGAATGATAGAGGGCCGTTTGTGAAGAGCCGTTTGATTGATTTGTCGTATGCTGCGGCGAAGGCTTTGGGTTTTGCAGAGCAGGGCACAACACGGGTTCGGGTGCAGACTTTGGATGTGTCGCCTGCCCAAGCTAAACCTGTTTATATGGCTGTGCCTGCGGCCGCAAATCCTGAGGTGATGCATCCACCTGCTGTGGTGAAACAAGCTTATATTCAACTGGGTGCGTTCAGTGATAAAATCAATGCTTCTGGATTTATGCGTCGTATTGAAGCTGACTTGACGGGAGATTATCCGCCGCTGCGGGTTGTGCCTGCGGTGGGTGTAGATCGGGTGAGGCTTGGTCCGTTTGAAGATGATGCACAAGCTGGGGCAGTGTGAAGGCAAG
>JAUZQU010000219.1 GCA_030950835.1 Mariprofundaceae bacterium
CCATTGACCACGTCCAACTTAGCCGCAATTTGCTGCCAAGAGTGCGGATTCATCACTGCTTCTGGGAAATAGTGCAGCAGTTGATCATGTACATAGCTTTTCCAATGTGACTTGCTCCAATCTTCACGCACCGAACCAATGATGCGCGAATGTGGCCCTAACAAGTTCCAGCGGTGCATATGTGCCAACGCAGGAAGAAGTTTACGCTTGGTTAAATCACCCGAAGCACCCAAAATGACAATGTTGGTCGCCTCTGGTCTTTTGCTACCAATCAGCGAGGCAAATTTTTCGCTAGCCATGATTAATCTTCCTTATTGGCAGGTTTGATCGTATGTCCACCAAAACCAGCGCGTTGGGCATTGACGATTTTTCCAGCAAAAGCATCCTTTTGGCGGCTTCTAAAGCGCATTTGCAAGGCAAGGGTCAACACTGGCGCAGGTATGCCCAAGTCGATAGATTCATTCACTGTCCACCTGCCCTCACCCGAATCATCCATCCAATCGGATAGTGAAGATAGCTCAACATCCTGCTCCAAAGCATCGCCAGTCAAATCAAGCAACCATGAGCTAACCACCGAACCATGCTGCCAAACCCGCGAAATTTGATGCATATCCAAGTCAAATTCTTCTTTGGCTTTCATGATGTCATAACCTTCAGCAAAGGCTTGCATCATGCCGTATTCAATGCCGTTATGAACCATTTTAACAAAGTGTCCTGAGCCAATTGGGCCCATATGCCCCCAACCTTTACCATCATCGGAGGCAAGGGTGGTCAAAGCAGGGGCAATCAAGTCAATCGCAGCTTTTTCACCACCAATCATCAAGGAATAACCGTTTTGCAGACCCCAAACACCACCAGATGTACCACAATCGGCAAATAAAATGCCTTTTTCGGCAAGTTCAATGCCACGGCGTTGCCCTTCTTTGTAGTTGGAGTTGCCACCATCAATAACCAAATCACCAGCTTCAAGCCCTGCATCCAACAAATCAGCAATGCTGTCATCCACAAATTCGTGCGGTACCATCACCCAAATGACACGCGGCGTTGGTAGTTGCTGAATCACATCTTTTAAACTGCTCGCCGCTGCAACACCCTTAAATTCAGCCGCCAAAGCCTTGGCTGGAGCAGCATCAACATCATAAGCCACGACTTCATGTCCGCCCTGCATCAAACGTTTCACCATATTGCCGCCCATGCGACCCAAACCAAGCATTGCCAATTTCATGTAGTTCTCCTGTATGTTTCTAGTCTACCGAACATGGATTTTTGAACATCTACGGCATTAATTTTAGCACACAGTGTGCCTATTTTGTAGAACGGCAACATTTATTTTTGTTCTTTTTATGGTTAAAATGATGCGCATAGTTAAAACTACTTGGAGAAATCAACGCATGCGACCAGTTCAAGCCAGCATACATGTGGCTCATTTGTTATCGAATTATCAACGTTTGTGCCAGCAAGCGGGGGATAAACAAGTGATGGCGGTAGTCAAAGCCAACGCTTATGGGCATGGTTTAACCTCGGTGGCACAAGCATTATATCAGGCTGGTTGTACTTCTTTTGCGGTGAGTGATGCAGAAGAAGGACGTGTTTTGCGTGAGGTGATAGGTGGAAAAGCCGATATTGTGCTTTTTACGGGCATTTTTGACCAAGAAGATGCACTTTTATGCAAAAAACATGCCTTAACACCTGTTTTAAGCGAATTTCAACAACTGCATTTGCTGCTGGATGTGGGTTTTCAAGCAGCAGTTTGGCTTAAAGTGGACACAGGTATGCACAGAATTGGCGTGGCAGACATTGCTGATTTTGTGACACAGCTCAAAAAATCCAACATCCCACTTGCAGGCATCATGTCACACCTTGCTTGCGCAGATGAACCAACACACCCTTTGAATCAACAACAAATCCATGCTTTTTTAGACATCCAAGAGAATATAGACACCCCCGCTTTGAGTTTGTTAAACAGCGCAGGCATGGTGGCATTTCCAGATGTGGGCAACAGCGATATAAGCCATCATATCGTGCGTCCAGGCTTGGCATTATACGGCATTGAACCTATCCCCGAACAAGCTTTAGGCTTGCAGCCTGTGTTGCAGTTATCGGCGCGTATCATCCAAGTTCGTCCGATTAAACAAGGAGAAAGTGTCTCTTACGGGGCAACATGGTCTGCGGATAAAGCAAGTTCGATTGCGGTGGTGGCGATGGGTTATGCTGATGGTTTGCCCCGATTATTGTCCAATAGAGGTGAAGTGCAGCATGTTTCAGGGCGATTGCCCATTGTCGGCAGGGTGTGTATGGATTATTGTCTGCTGGCTGTGGATGCGCAAAAAGTGAAGCTAGGGGATGAAGTGATCTTTTTTGGTTTTGCTGCAGGTGCGCCACTGGCAAATGACGTGGCAGCACAATGCCAAAGTATTGCTTATGAATTATTGACGGGTATATCGGCGCGGGTGCCGCGGGTGAATATTGATTAAAATAGAGGTGTGTATGCAGCAACATATTGAGTCCGTTTTAGAAGAAACACGGTTGTTTCAGCCACCCAAAGCGGACACTACATTCACTTCTTTGCAAGATTGGCAGGATTTGCGCTCCCAATTTGATGCCGATTTTGAAGGCACATGGAAAAATCTAGCAGAACATAATTTACAGTGGCAAAAACCCTTCACACAGGTATTGGATAGCAG
>JAUZQU010000022.1 GCA_030950835.1 Mariprofundaceae bacterium
TTACATTCCCGCTGTGCTGTCACAGCCACAATGCTACGAAGTCCGCACCAGTGAGGGTGACGCTGTTTAAGCCATTCAATGTCACTTGAAGCGCGGACAGTGCGCTGCTCAATACGACCATGACCACCATCAACACTTTTGGAGTCCACAGGTGGAGAAGTTTGTTCCGACTCAAAGAAACACCTTACATCATCATGCAACGTGCCCTGATTTCCTTTCAGGCTCAACATATAATCAGCTTCGGCATCAATAATTTCTTTAGCAACTTTGGTTTGGCAGCCCATGGCATCCAAAGTGATTACGGAGCCTGTAATATCCAATTGCTTCAATAGCTTTGGTATTGCAGTGATTTCATTGGACTTTTCATCTACACGCTGCTGACCCAGCACCAACTGGTTGCAAGATGACCATGCGCTTACCATATATATCGCTGCTTTGTCGGAACTTGCATCTAAGCTGCGACGCAAGCATTTGCCATCAATACTGATGATGTCGAGTTCACTTATCTTGCGCAAATCATCCACCCAACGGCTGAAACAATTGCAGAACTCTTCGGTATCAATCAATGAAAATACCTTACCGAATGTATCATGGGAGGGAATTCCATTTTTTAATGACAGTAACTTTGTAAACCATGCTTCTTTTGCTTTGCCAAACGTCTCTATGGCAACCCAGCTATCTGCACCACAGAGGGATGCACAAAGCGTGATAAAAAAGATGTCTTTGAGCTCATGTCGTTTTCGCCGATCAATGCGAGGATCTTCAATAGATGAGAAATGTGAGATGATGGAAGTGGTTGGAATAGCAGTCTTTTTCATGCTGTTACACTACCATAACATGACTCATAAGACACTGTTTCACAAAGAAAGATAGCATATTATTAATGCGTATTTTCGATTGGAAACATGCTCTGTTTGGTTAACCTAATTTAAACTTAAATTATCAAAATAGTCATTTTTACAACCAATGACTGATTATAATTTTAATGCGATTGCCCTGCTTGTTTATCCGTACAAGCTGCTAATGGATCGCCCATCATAAATACGCAAGATTGCTTCGCCCATCAAAGACGCGATGGAGATAATGCGCACTTTACCTGTATCTAAAACGGCTTGAGGCTGAGCGATACTATCCGTAATCACCAGCTCATAAATCCCTGATGCGCGGATACGTTCTACTGCTGGCCCAGACAACACACCATGCGTAGCATAAGCGGTCACTTTGGTTGCACCGCGCTCCAACAAAGCTTCTACAGCATTACACAAAGTACCTGCTGTATCTACAATATCATCAATAAGAATACAGTGTTTGCCTTCAATATCACCAATGATGTTCATCACCTTTGCCACATTGGGCGCAGGTCTACGTTTGTCCACAATGGCAATATCTACATGCAGCTTCTTCGCCAAAGCACGCGCGCGCACCACACCACCTACATCAGGTGAAACAACAACCACATCATCCATGTTCGCCTGTTTACTTTCAATATCTTTGGAGAACAAAGGTGCGGCAAAAATATTATCTACAGGTATATTAAAGAAGCCTTGAATCTGCGTGGCATGTAAGTCCATGGTCAAGATACGCGTTGCCCCTGCTGTGGTCAGCATATCTGCGACTAACTTCGCAGAAATCGGTGTGCGTCCTGCACTTTTCCTATCTTGACGTGCATAACCAAAATAAGGCATCACGGCACAAATTTGTCGTGCAGAAGCGCGTTTTGCCGCATCAATGGCAATCAACAGCTCCATCAAATTATCATTAGCAGGTGCAGATGTACTCTGCATAAAGAACAAGTCTAAACCACGAATGGTCTCTTGATATTGCAAGAAAATCTCACCATCAGAAAAACTTTGCATATGCATTTCGCCCAAAGGCATATCTAAATGTTCACAAACTTCTTGGGTGAGTTCAGGGTTGGATGTGCCTGAAAATAAACGAAATTTCTTAATATTGCCCATGGGTAAGCAATCCTCCGCCTCTATGACACGAAAATAATAAACTGGCTGGGGCGGCAGGATTCGAACCTGCGCATGACGGGATCAAAACCCGCTGCCTTACCGCTTGGCTACGCCCCAAAATTATACCTTTGTTTGCCATGGATGCTTGGGTAAAAAATGCCCAATATGCGTCCATGAAGCAAGCTTTTGCTGTTGCAACTCATCTGCCAAAGCAACTGCTTGTTCTGATGTCTGGCATACTGCAACACATGCAGAACCGCTACCACTCATCCAAACATGTTCGACCTTATCACGCATAGCCGACAACAAACTTGCCAACGGTGCGCATAAAGCAGTAGCACTTTGCTCGAGACTATTCAAACCAATCTCAAGCGCATCACCACCCGAACGGGCGCGGACTTTAGCCACTACTTTTTCGTCCGTCAACGCATAAAAAACATGGGCATCAAAATGTTCGAAGGCAGCGGCAGTAGACACCCCCTCTCCAGGCCATGCCAACACCACTTTTCCATCAGGAATAGGCTGCCCATAAGGCAGTAGTTTCTCCCCAATACCCGTGGCAAGACTGGCTTGTTGAAACAAAAAACAAGGGATGTCTGCCCCATAAGGTGCGGCAAAAGCGATAAGCGCTTGGCTGCTAGCATCAATCCCCCAAAGCTGATTGGCGACCATCAGTGCTGTTGCCGCATCGGAAGAACCTCCCCCCAAACCTGCCTGTGATGGCAAATTTTTTTCAATGAACACCGATAAACCTTGTCGCACACCATGCAAAGCACGAAAAGCAGCCAACACTTGATATACCAAGTTCTTCTTGCCCGTTAACGCAGCTTCACTGCAGCCCACGATCAAGTCATCCGCCTCAACAATGTGCAACACATCCCACACGTCCACATAAACAAAGCTGGTATCCAAGGCATGATAACCATTTTCCAACACATCCGTAATGCGCAAATGTAAGTTCACCTTCGCAGGGGCAAGGTAGGTGTCAGCTTTCATGATTCACCGCCGCAAAGACAACCACCAAACGTTTGCCATACCTCATATCTGTAATCTCCAGCCTATCCCACGTTTGCGACCAGCGAATCTTCAGCCGCACATCCTCAGACCACAACCCTTGCCAAGTCCGCTGTCCCTTAGTCTGCATAGCTTCTGGGTAATCACCTGAAAGAATACGCGCCAACGCCCAAGGTGGCAACAGCATGCCCATATCCAACAGCTGAGCCTGCGACAACGCGCGCCACACAGGTTCCTCTCGATTATCACGCCACAACATGGTGCCATCCAACCACGACACATCAACAATGCGCCCTGTAGCGGCATGGGTTAAGCGCATCCCACCTTGTTGCCTATCACCTTGCCAATCCACTTCCATTTGAAAACGATGTGCCTGACTCATCACCAGCAAACGCCCTGAAAAACTACTGATGGGTTTAAACACAATAGCCTCATCATGTTTCACACAACCTGCTGCTAGCAATAACAGCAGCATGAACAATACACCGCGCATCACCACCTATAACAAGCCATGTTGAATTTTCAATTGAATCCGCTTGGCAGCTTCATGTTCTAAGTCCACCGCCTTTTGCCACGCCATTCTAGCTCGTTCAGCAGCACCCTGTCGCCAAAGCATATCACCCAAATGATCTTGCATGATGGCATCATCAGCAATCAAGGCTACTGCTTGTTGCTGCGTATGCACGGCTTCATCATATTGCTGCTGTTTAAAATAAACCCAGGCCAAAGAGTCTAAATAATAACCATCTTGTGGTTTTAACTTAAGCGCCTTCTCCGCCATGCTTTGGGCTTCAAGCAAACGTTGCCCCCGCTCAGCCAAGCTATACGCATAAAAATTCAGCGCTTCACTATCATCTGGCTTTTGCTGCAGCAAACGGTCTAAGGCCGCATCAAATTCAGCAAAACGTTGCAGCGCATCCAAAGCAATCGATCGATTGAATAACAGCAATGCTGAAAACTCTAACTTCAAGGATTTTTCTGTGTTTTTCAGCAACTGATCATAATCTTTCGTCATCAGATAAACATTGGACAACATTTCAGCCACACGAATTTCTTGAGCAAACAGTGTTTGCAGTTGTAGCAAACGTGTTTCAGCTGCATCCCATTGTTGTTGTGTCAAATCAATGCTCGCCAAACGCAATTGCGCATCCACATAATAACGGTGTTGCGATTGAAGCTGCCTATAATGCGGCACCGCTTGCTGCCATTGATGGTTCGCCTCTAAACTCGCCGCCCAGTAAAAGTATACCTCTGCCAAAACCTCCGAAACAGCTTGATCTGATGTTGGGCTCAACATCAACACCGCCTGTGCAAATGCTTGTGCAGCTTGTGGGTATTGATTCAGTTCATAGTGTACCTTACCCATAGATACATACACCTGCGCGTCACCTTTATGTTGTAACAGCAAGCTTTGATACACGGCAATGGACTTTTCAAAACGATCCTGACGCACATACAAACCAGCCAAACTATAATAACTTTGTAGTGCTATCTTGGGATAAGTTTGGATAAACTTCTGCAACAGTCGCTCAGCCTTTTTACCCTGCTTCTGCTGCTCCGCCAAGGCGCTGCGTTGCAACACCACACTTTCCTCTCGTGGATATTTTTTCTGCAACATAAGCAAAATCTTATCGGCTTTTTTGAAGCGTTGCTGCTTCAAATAAAGTTGCACTTGTACCCGTCGCAAAGACAAGCTTTCTTTGAGCTGCAACCCCTGCTGAATAAGTTTATGCGCCTGTTTCAAGTCATCTTGTTGTATATACATACGAATCAGCAACTGTCTGACTTGCATATCACGTTCATCTTGCAGCAATAGTGGCTTCAGCACTGCTGCTGCTTGTATTGCCTCCCCGTTCATCAACAAGGTTCGCGCATACAACACATCTATTTCCGCTTTTTCTGCGGCGGTAAAAGCAGCCACAACCGCCGTGGGTATGTCTTCTAATAATTTCTGGGCAAATATAAGCTGTTGTTCTCGTTTGCTTTCCAACAACAAATCAACCAATTCTACACGAGGAATCATGGCTGTGGGCTCTTTTTTAAGCAAAGCTTGTAAGAACCGAATCGCCAACGCGGGTTGCCCTTCCGCTAACCCCCTTTGCGCTGCTAAATACAAAAATTGCGTATCCATACGGGCAAGCGAAACTGGTGCTGCGGCTGCTTTTACAGCGGCTGCACCTGTATGTTTGGATGTCGGTGCTGTGGCACATCCAGATAGCACTACAGCAAGACTTAAGAAGGTCAGTAGATATTTCATGGGGTCATGGTGCCTCGTTCCACACTGTGAGGCAACTTCTGAAACTTGCCACCTGCTGCTGCATCATCTGTAGTCACCCAGCACAACACCTCTGCCACTTTACCATCGCATACGCTCACAATGGGGTAAACAAAACCTTCCCAAGCACTGTTTAAATCCGTAGGTGATGGTTTGGCAGGGCAATCAGGATGCGAGTGAAACACCCCAATAATCTCCACCTCACTAGCCCGCAACTCCGAATCAATTTTCTGATAACCCGCAGGGTCAAGTTGAAATCTATCTGCAGCACGCTCTTCATTTAAATTGGCAACTTGCCGCACTTCTGTCACCAACCATCCCTCTGCCCCAGTTGTTCCCACCAGCAAACCACAGATTTCATCAGGATAACCTTGTGCTGCAATATGCTGCATATCCGACCAAGCCTTATCGGCAAAACGGCAAGACAATGCACTGTCACCACGCTCCAATACAGCCAAATATGCCGCACTACGAAAACGTTCGGGTTCATATATTGTTGCATCTACCATATTTCCTCACCTTGATCATATCGTTTCCTGCGCTTTCTGCCGTAAAAAGCATCAAAAAGCTATGTTCCACCGCTTTTTTTACAATCTTGCTCTTTGCTTTACCCTTATCTATGCTGGTATACAGGCTGAAGTTAGGCATTCTAACCATAGCCGTAACCCAAAAAAATCAGGAGTCACACATGACTTACTCATCAGTATCGGCTTGTCGCTCACAGGCTGTGGTGGTGGTGATTCTGCAAGCACCGCTTCGGCAAACAACAATGCCGCCGCTGCTACTACCGTTGCACTCACTGGCGTAGTGGTCACAGGCACCAACTCTGGCGGTGTCGCTGTTGGTGCGCTTAAAGCTGCCTCAACCATCCATGGCGTTCTCCCCAATGCTATCATTATTGCAGTGGATAAGTTTGGAAATACCATCACAAGCTCAGCCGATCAAACAGGCACATTCACCCTTACATTAGAAGAAAACGTGGGTTACGGTATTATTTTCTTAGACTCTAGAACATTAGCCGTAATCGGTTCTTTGGTACAAGCTAGCAATCAAACCAAAGCTGGCTCTGTCTCTTTATCGGGCGATGGTGATTTAGGCAATATTGTAATTAACCCTGCTACAGGTAAAGCGGTGTCTGAAAATGAGGTCAACGGCACCTTGAAAAGTGCAGTAGTCGCCCAAGCACCTGCTGGTTTAGATAGTAATGGTGATGGAAAAATTGACCAAAATGAAATCTCCGCTGCCCAAACCGCCTCACTTACCAATGGCACATCTTTAAAACACCTTACTACCGCCGACTTTTTTTCTAACCCCAATACTTGGTGGTCTGCAAGCAACACATGGTCTGACCCTAGCTTTGGTTCGGGCACCCAAATGTCCTTAGGTGTTGCTAATATACAAGCTAAAACCACAGGGCCTAACCAAGGCTTGGTCGATGCGATCAAATCATCGGATGTAACATATTACCAGTCTTATACAGACACGAATAATGCTACCACTACTGGTTATTTTCTCGTAAATACGGTAGGGAACTATGCTGATTACACATCCAATACATTTGTGGCTCCGCCTGCAACCTTCGACTTCTTTACCGGACCTTGGACCTGGGCAGCTTTAGACTATGCCGATACAACAACCGATTATATTTGGAGCAAAGACCTTGGTGACCCCAATGCAACATGGAGTAAAAATGTCCCTCTAAATATCGTGTTTGGCAAAACGTACAGCGAAAGTTTCACAGAGAGCGACGGCACCCAATCACAAACATTTGTCGTCAAACTTGCTCAAGAGAATGGCAACAACTATATTTTCACCGATGTCAGCGGAGTTAAACACATCGTGATCATAGTAGATGTCATCTGGTCTTGGACACCTTCTGCGACTTGTATTGGCTGCACGGCAGATCAAGGCACAGAAGCTTTTTACATCATCAGTGGTTTTGGTGGTGCCGACTTTACAGCTCGTGATAGTGCTGGAAGCTTGATAACACCCAGCACAGCCATTGCCACGCAAACTTTTGGTTACATTAACAAAGATGCAGCGGGCAACTTTGTTTCTGCTAGCAATGAAAACCCACTGTTGGCAGCACTTCCAAAGCTGATCGATACTGAGCGCGATCAAATGCTGGCTTATGTTTGGGATAATCGTGATGTGGTTGGCATTATGCCCGCCATCAGCAGCGTGGGCGCGGGCAACTTCCAAGCTTATATGTACCCTGTCTATGATACTTATGGTCAAGCAGTCAGTCCATCTTCTTGGGATCCTGCAACATATTTGAGCAACACCCTCACTGCAGGCGCAAACCAACTATTTGCTTTGGCAGTCAACTATGCAACGCCCAATGCTGTAGACAGCTATAGTATGGTGGTGGAATGGAGGACTTCTGATAGTACAGGGTCAACTGTTGCCATCGCTGGGTTAACACCCTTCACAGCCGTTGCCGCAGCAAATAATAAAGTTGAGTCAATTTTAAATCTAAATGTCACATTGACAACACCCACCATTGCTCAGATCGGTACAAGCAATAGCTATACCTATTTTGACCCTGCCCTTGGTAACAATGTTTCCGAAGGCTGGGCACAACTTTGGGTAGTCATGAAAGATGCTAATGGTAATATCGCCGAAGAACGTGCTTTGGATTATTATACCATTCGCTAAGCACAGAAAAACATCTACATCATCCAATGGAGCCCCTGAAAAGGCTCCATTTTTTTGTGTTCCTTATATTTATCAACTACAGTAAAGCCATGCATGAAAAAGGAGACTCTATGAAACCCATGCAATACCTCTGTTACACCCTGTTATTACCATGTTTTTTATTCAGCCAAGCTGCCAAAGCAGATGTGCTGGATTATAATCATGCCTTTTCCTACTTTGAAATGGGTTTTGAATCCATTTCTTATGCTGAAGACATTAAAATCCAAGGTTATGATTTAAGCATGGAACAAACAGTATTTAACCCTATACAACGCTCTGGTGGTTATACACCGTTCACCGAAAATAGTGGTTTTTACATTCAAACATCTTCAACATTAGATGCGTCTTTAAAACGTGAAGAGTGGGATATTCAACCCTTTGGTATCGTACAAAATAATTTGCGTAAAGTCAGTCTCAATGAATTAAATGTATTGTATGCATGGCTATTTGAACAAACAGGCTATCATTTGGTGACGGGCATGGGCATCACCACCCTTGCATTTAGCCGCTCAGACTTTCAAAAAGATGTGGGCGCTCCAGCATTCGAAGCTGCTATTGCACCCACAACCTATACTGCATTCCCTGGTGCTATCTCCGAGGATTCTACCAACATCACAGTCAATATCGGACTAAAGTATGACACCACCTTTATCGACCCTGATGCCACAACACGTTGGCAAGCAGGTGTGATGCTTGGGATTCCTATGTACTACAAAGTAGTCAATTCACAATTCCCAGGGGCCGAGTGGGTGAGCAACTTTCAAGGGTTTGATGTCAGTGCCGACATTGGATATGCATTCCAAATTTATGAAAAGTTTATGCTAAACACCAATGCCGCGATTTTATATAAAACACGCCCCGAGACAGATGGGGTAGCAGTATCAGGTGGTACAGGAGTGATTCCAGAGGTTACCATCTTAAGTGCGCGGCTCTCTACAGGTATTTCTTGGAGTTTTTGAGACTCATACTGATGAGAAACTAAGTCTCTTTGTTCGGCGCTATTGCATACACTCAGTATTGTGCGCTCAGCATTGAGCGTGGGTCAAGCAGCTTGTCGAGTTCAGCTTGGGGTAAGATATGTTCATCTAAACATAATTGACGCACAGTCTTACCTTCGGCAACTGCTTTTTTCGCCAAGTAGGATGCCTTGTCATAACCAAGCACAGGGGCAAGTGCTGTCACCATACTCATGCTCCACTCGATTTGTTGCTCGCATTTCTCCACATTCGCTTCTAAACCAAGCATACACTTATCTGCAAACATCATGGCTGCATTGGCTAATATTTCCTCAGATTCTAATAAGTTATGTGCTATCATCGGCAACATTACATTCAAATCAAGCAACCCTGATGCGCCACCAAAAGCAATCGCTGCATCATTACCAATCACCTGCGCACACACTTGCGCCATAGATTCAGCAATCACTGGATTCACCTTACCCGGCATAATCGAAGAACCAGGCTGCACAGCAGGCACTCTGATTTCCCCCACGCCACAACGTGGGCCCATGTTTAACAGGCGTACATCATTGGCTATTTTCACCAACGAAACCGCAACACCACGCAAAGCACCCGATAGTTCTACTGCCGCATCTTGCGCTGCTTGGGCTTCAAAGTGATTCTTGGCTTCACAAAAATCAATCGCATACGTTTTCGATAATGCTTTTGCCATCGCTGCGCCAAATTCAGGGTGTGTATTTAAACCTGTGCCAACAGCCGTGCCACCTTGGGCAAGCTCGCTAAGGTTAGGCAGGCAATTTTGCAAACGGACAATACCTAGCTCCACTTGCCTTGCCCAGCCTGAAATTTCTTGCCCTAAGGTGATGGGCGTTGCATCCATCAGGTGGGTGCGTCCAATTTTAACCACATCTTTACATGTTTCAGCTTGTTGTTGCAGCACTTGATGCAAATGTTGCAATGCAGGCAACAATTGATGCAACAAGACATCTGCGGCGGCTACATGAATGGCTGTAGGAATCACATCATTGGACGACTGCCCCATATTGACATGGTCATTGGGGTGGACATTGGTTTGTTCAGCCAAAGTAGCGCAACGAAAAGCAATCACTTCATTGGCATTCATATTGGTAGAGGTACCTGAGCCTGTTTGGAAAATATCCAAGATGAAATGTGCGTCCCAGTCTCCATTGGCAACTTCCAAAGCCGCTTTTTCGATTACATCCGCTTGTTTTTGCTCTAATTTACCCAATTCTGCATTCACACGCGCCGCATTGGCTTTGATATGCCCCAAAGCTTTGATAAATACCCGTGAAAAACGCAAGTTCGAAACAGGAAAGTTCTCCACTGCCCGCGCTGTAGATGCGCCATACATAGCAGCCTCAGGCACTTGCATCTCACCCATAGAATCGCGTTCCATACGTTGCCTTGCTTGTGTCACTTTTGTCATCTCTAAGACTCCCGTTTTAGGCAAAGCATGGTCACATCATCATCACGTCCCACAAAACCTGTTTCATCCAGCCTTGCCAAAAGTGAGGATGCCCATACCGATGGATCAAGCTGATTACGTTCACCGAACCAAGTATGTAGCCGTTTCTCGCCAAACATCTCTGAGCCAGCAGCCCGACGCGCTTCGGTCACCCCGTCTGTGCAAGCAAATAAAGCATCATCTATAGCCAAAGACAAGTCCATGGTGCTTAAATTGATTTGCTCTAACATTCCCAAAGGTGGTGAGGTCGCTTCTAGGTATTGCATACCATCTTGATGCCACAACAAAGGCGGCGTATGCCCCGCATTTAACCATGTCAGGCTATGTTTTTCGGGGTGCAGCTCTGCGATAAAGAAGGTGACAAAACGACCACCTTGCAAAGACTGGTATAAAGACTGGTTGATGTAAGTCACCGCATCCAACAGTGTAATATCATGGGCATTTGCCAAGGCATGTAACATGGCTTGTAAGTTGGCAACCGTCAGCGCAGCTGGATAACCTTTACCCGCCACATCCGCAATCACCAACCACACTGTTCCATTGTTACGCTCAATGTAATCATAATAATCACCACCAACTTCAAAGCAACTCTGCTGAAAACCTGTAATCGCATAATGTTCAATATTTGGTTCACCTTTAGGCATCAAACCACGTTGAATATCACTGGCAATCGCCAGCGAATCTTTTAAGTTATCCCTCTCTTTTAAACCTTGCAACGCCGTGTTCAGACCACTTGCCAAATCACCCATCTCATCATCCATCATGATGGCAACACGCCCATCAAACTTACCTTGACGCAAAAAGTTCAAACCTGATGATAATTCTAAAGTAATGCGGCGCAGCATACGGCTAGTCACCCAAATCAGCGTGGTTCCCCCCACTATCAATGCCGAAAACAAGACCACAGCCTGCATCAAGACAAAATGTTGCTCTGCTTGATCTTGCGAACCCAACATTAAAGCGCTGAACAATGCCAAAATACTCACGGGTAATAAGCTGGTCACCGCAAAAATAAGCCAAGGGCGATTGCTTGCCCGAATAAACCAATGGTAAGTGTGGTTCTGCTCTAAATCATTGATAAATAACTGGTGTAAGGTCAGGCGTTTTCTGGCTTTAGATAACCAAGACAGGGTCAAAGTGATGGCCAGCATGGGGGTTAAAATGCCCAAAGAAAAGACAATGCTTAACGTCAGCGCTACTATCATGCGCAGCGTCATGGTCACGTCTGCAACCACAAAAGACAAACCAATCACCAATAAAAAGTACAACACATACAACACAGCCATCAAACCAAAACTTTGCACCGAACGCCAAGGCATTAAACGTATTGCATGTTCTAATTTTTCAGGTTTACCTTGTTTCATGGCGACACGAATAGGGTAATGCACCCACCAAGCCGCCGCCACAAGACCTACTAAAAATATCGACATATTCAGCAGCGAAAACCACAACGTTGCCCCATTGAGCAAAGGGTTTTCGGTGAAACGAATCACCAGTTGAATCAACGCAAACATCACAGGCATCACCCATAAACTTGCCAGATATTGCCAAATACTGATGTCCTGATGCAGTGCGCGTTGTTGCAAGCTACTTGAGCCCTCTTTATTCAAGGGCATGAATGGCTTGTTCCATATTAGAAGTTTTCACTTGTGGGCTGATATCTGATTTGCTTATTGAAGTGACATAAATAATGCCACCATGCGGTCTGTGTAAATCAGCAGTATGGTAAATATAAGCAAACACATCATCGACATATTTGTTTTCCACCACCACCTTGAGCAACATTTTCTCTGTTTGCTGACCCATAGCATGCCCCAAAGTGGAAGAAGAACGTCCGAAACCACGCGCAAAGTGGTAAACAGTAGCTTGGATATGAAACTTATCCTGCAAACCTTTCACCACATCCGCAGCTCTATCCTCTGCGGCAATACATGTAATCAGCTTAAACATCAGCTTTATTGGCATCATTTTCAGAGATGCTGTCTAAGATGTCTTGCGGGATATACATCGCGGCCTTTTCCACACGTGTCAAATAAATCATGCCCATACCAGGAGTATCCAAATGCCCAGCCACTGACATTTTCTCAAAAACCATATCACTGATATCACTAGGCACTAAAATATTGATAATTTCTTTTTCTGTGTCCACTGCCACACTTAATACACCAAGCAGCTCATGTACCCCATGCCCATGCCCATAATGAATGGTCGCCCCTTGTACACCCGCATCCTGCGCCGCTTTTAACACTGCCTTTGCCCTGCCTCGTTGTACCACGCAAGTAATCAAAAAGACATCGCTCAAGACATTGATATGTTTCATACTCATGCTGTTTCTCCTTCATTTTGACGCTCATTGCGCTGATGTTTCTTGCGAATTTGATATTGCACCCAAACACCTGTCAGCAGCACCGTGAGAATAGGGCCAATAGATGCCAAGGCTAAAATGCCAAAACCTTCAATCGCATCCACCGCATTACCCAAGCCCAAACCCATCGCCAAGACCAACGGTACCGTCACAGGCCCTGTAGTCACCCCCGCACTATCCCATGCCACATTGACAAACTCTTCACTGGATAACCATGTCAACACAATGGCGAGACTATAAAGAGGCAATAAAAATAGGGGTAAAGGTAAGGCGAAAATAATTTTAAGCACACCTAAAGTGATGCCAAAAGCAACCCCCGTTGCTACGGCATAAATCAACGTTTTCTTTTCAAATGCACCGTTGGTTAAGGTTTCCACGGTGTTGCCTAAAGCGTTCAAGGCAGGTTCTGCAACTGTAGAACCAAAACCTAAAACCCAAGCAAACAACAAGGCAATACCAATACCCACACCCCAAGAATATAAAGGTGAGCTTTCCACACCATCCAGCATCACAAAAGCCGAAGACAACAACGCCCCCGACTGCTCACCCAATGCCGACAAACCATAACGTAAACCAATGCTAAAAATAATCATCCCCAACACACAAAGGATAATGCCATAAATAATAATCCCTGGTGTTGGCAGTTTTTCGCGCAGCACCAAACGTAAAACCAACATCAAAAACACCACCAAAGGTACAATGGCTTGCAAACCTGCCAACATTTCCCGACCAGGGCTCACTTGATACCAAGCTTGGCTGACTTCGGCTGTAGCATGATGCAGGTGAGCCAAGGCAATAATGGCTTCAGGTGTGGTGGTAGATGCAACAAACAAACTCAACAACATCACCCCAATAATGGGAAACAATGAGGCTAATGTCACAATACCAAAACCCGACAAGGCGCTAGAGCCACGCCCCGCAGCAGATGCAATACCAATACCCAAAGCCAAGACCAAAGGTACCGTCACAGGCCCCGTCGTCACGGCTCCACAATCCCAAGCCAAACCCAAAACCTTACACAACTCATCATCTTGCATCATCCACACTGTCAAACCCAGCGCAGGCATTAAAGTCACATAAATAAACGGTTTAAGACTCCAACCATACAATAAACGTATCGTACCCATCACCACTGCCAAACCCACACCCAAACCGACAATCAGCACCAGTGTGCCACTCCAGTGATTCAGCAATGTATATAAATAAGGCGCGTTTTCTACTTGCAACAAACTTCCTGCCGCTTGCAAAGCGCCAATCGCAGGTTCGGCAAAGGTCACGCCAATGCCCAATAAAAAAGCAATCAACAAAACCACGCCTAACGGTACTTTAGTGGGTAAACTCTGCCCAATCTTCTCACCAAAAGGCATCAAACCTTTGCTCAAACCTTCCATGAACAACATCAAACCCACAATCACAGCCGCCAAACCCGATAATATCATCACAGGCTGACCTACCGCTTGGTTCAACACCAAAATTTGAAATAAAATAAGATATAATGCTAAAGGGAACACAGCTTTAAGCTGCTCAAGCAAACGCACACCAATATAAGGGCTTAATAAACGGTAAATATCAACATGCCGCAACTGTACACGCTGTTTACCCTGCGTTGTTTGTTGTTTTTCTGCCAAAGCGTTAAAACTGATGGTATTTTGCCGAATGGACAAATGACGAATCAACTTTCCGTAACGAATCTTTTGTCCTTGATCGGGCATCCATGCTCCTTCTATGATTAATCTACTCCAAGTATAGAAGAAAAAAAATGCTTTTACAAATGTGCCTATAAACTTGCTCAATATGCAAGATGTGATCCACCTCACCAACCTCGGTCAGGCGAATCACACATGTTAGAAGTTAGTCTTCATCAAGCCATTTAATAGAGCAGCCAATCGTTGGATGTTGTGGTTGTGGTGCGTCTTTGCCTGCCACCAAAGCTTCTGCTGCTGGCAATAATTCTTCTGCGGTCACACGGCTTTCATCTTTCCAATAGTCATCAATTCTACCATGGTAATAAAGCGTGCCATGTTTATCAAACATGAAAATATCAGGCGTACATTGTGCATCAAAAGCTTTGGAAAGTTCTTGTTTATCATCTGCAAGATACGGGAAATCAATGCCCCACTCTTTCAATTTTTCCAACATCGCAGGTGCGGAGTCTTCTGGGAAATCAGGATGAATATTTGGGTTCACCGCAATCGTATTGATACCCATAGCCTTCAAACTCGCCGCATGGCGCACCAGCCTAGGCCACACTGCAATCGCATAAGGGCAATGATTACAAGTAAATGCAACCAACAAACCTTGCTCACCCATTTGCTCCTTCAAACCATGCGCCACGCCTTTGGCGTCATTCAAAGTAAAGTCAGGTAAATGATATTCCCCAACGTGAATCGATGCTACTAATGCCATATTTTTCTCCCCTTATCCAATATATAAAAAATTAACTTTATCCAAATGCGGAATATTTTGCAATCACACTTACAATGCAAACAGTTTTAATTTTACAAAACTATCATCATCAACAGTAATATAGTAAGCAAACCTATAGCCATCCATTTATTGCGCGAAGGATCACTGCGAGCCACTATTTTCATCGCGATAAATAATGGGATGGCCTCCAAGCACGATGTTTTTACCGCATACAGTATCACATCTGGCACTTGTAAAGCGGGCAATAAGATGTGCACGGCACACCATTCGACAACACCCAGAGTTTTCAAGAGAAGTGAAAACTGCTATAAATAAGGGGTGACTCTAGTCGCTCCCTTCCATACCTCCTGAGTATGGAACATCAAAATTACATTTTTTACTTTCTAAACTGAATTTTTACTATTTGTGAAGCTGTAAGCCTATAGTCCACAAGGATTAAGTTGATTTTGCGTTGTCATAGTCATTCATTGTTGACTCACTGTCAAAACATGCAAACGTGCGCCACTGCCTAACCGCATAAAACCTTTCACTTAACTCTCCCGTAAATATCATCAAATCTTTCAATATCGTCTTCTTCTAAATAATCGCCAACTTGCA
>JAUZQU010000220.1 GCA_030950835.1 Mariprofundaceae bacterium
TAAAGGTGTGGCATGTATGCAAGTGGAAATGCGCAATCTGGAAACGGGCAATAAAACGAACAAACGTTTCAATTCGACTGAAAAAATTGAACGTGTGATATTGAATCAGCGTAAAATGCAATTTTTGTATGAAAATGATGATCAATATAACTTCATGGATACTTCAACATACGATCAAATCGCCCTGAATGCAGACATGGTAGAAGCAGCCAAACCTTATATGTTGCCTGAAATGGAAGTCGAGGTGGAGTTTCATGAGGAGCGTCCGCTGAATGTGAAGCTGCCTTTAACCGTAATCTTGGAAGTCGTAGAATGTGATGCTTCGATTAAAGGGCAAACTGCTACCAGCTCGTATAAACCGGGTAAACTTGAAACGGGCACATCCATCATGGTTCCGCCTTATTTGGAGTCAGGCACTAAGGTCAAGGTGAACACCGAAACTGGCGAATACATGGAACGGGCATAAAGCTGATGATGATATTGCGTTTCGTTCTTTTATGCTTTTGTTTGAGCCTTGCTGCAACAGCTTATGCTGATGACGATGACCATGATAGTTTTTGGTCTTTTTCCAAAGATAAGTCAGGTGTAAGGGCGGTGGATCATATGTTGTACCGTCAAAACTGTGCGGAATGTCATTTTGCTTATCAGCCAGGTTTATTACCACGTCGCTCTTGGCAAAAAATGATGCAGACATCATCATTGGCAGATCATTTTGGTGATAATGCGGAGTTGGCAGATGCTGATAGGCAAAGTATTTTAGCCTATTTAAATACATACGCTGCCGATGATGCAGACTATAAACGCTCCAAGAAAATGATGCGCTCTATTCGTGAGCATGAAACGCCTTTACGTATTACTCAAGTACGTTATTTCATCGAAAAACATGATGAGATTCCTTTGCGTATGGTCACAGGTAACCCGCAAGTGCGCTCGTGGAGCAACTGTGCTACATGCCATACTACCGCCGATACGGGTTCATTTGAGGAGGACGATGTGCGAATTTTAGGTGTAGGTAAATGGGAGGATGATTGAACATGGATGCACATCAAACTGCTGGGGATAAAACGATAAAAGTATTGGTTTGGGATAAGTTTGTACGGGTATTTCACTGGTCTTTGGTGCTGAGTTTTACCGCAGCTTACCTAACGGCTGAATATGGGTATGATGAAATCCATGAGTGGCTGGGTTACTTCATCGCCGTGTTGATTTTAACACGTCTCATATGGGGTTTTGTAGGCTCAAAATATGCGCGTTTCTCTAGTTTTATCTTTGCTATCCCAGCTTATTTCAAAAACTTCAAAGCCATCATCAGCAACCAACATGATGAACATTATCTGGGGCACAACCCACTAGGTGGCGCTATGGTATTTGCCTTGCTGGCAGGCTTGTTAACCTTAATTTTCTCTGGACTGATTTTGTTGGGTTGGAGTGAATATACTGGCCCTGTATGGGCAATGGGCATACCTGTGTCTGAAGCTTTGGCTGATTTTTCCAAGTTTGTGCATTATGAAGTGCCTGAACTGATGTTGCTTTTGATTGCTGCCCACATATTGGGTGTGCTTGCGGCGATGTATCAACATGGCGAAAATTTGGTGCGCTCGATGTTCGATGGTTATAAAAATAAAGCTTAGGTTTCAATACATACTGTTTCATTTCAAACGGTAAAATTCTGAGATGAAACAGTGCAGGCTATATACTAAACCTGTGTTATACCCATAATACAAATGCCCAGCTGCTTAGCGACAACAGCCAGCTGTTCAGCTTCAATCAATAAAGTCTGCCCTGCCTCAATGCCAATAGCGGTGCAGCCTGAGGCCGCCATAGTTTCAAGTGTACCCACACCCATCGCAGGCACATCAAAGCGCGGGTCTTGTTTAGGTTTGGCAACTTTGACAACAGTGCAATGTTTAACGCCCAATAGTCCGCCGCGTCGAATCGCTTCATCTGTACCTTCAATCGCTTCTACTGCCAGCACAGCCTCATCTTTAAGCACAATAGTCTGCCCAATGTCCAAGCCTGCGATGGCTTTTGCCTGCGGAAAACCAAACGCCATATCTTTGAGCATCTGTTTGTTGGGTTTAGGGCCAAATAAATGCCCTTCCCCTGCCAACATTTCACCTGCATATTCTATTTGAGAGCGTACAAACACCGACTTTTTGGCTAAGGCATCCACAATGCCCAACATCAAAGCATCATCTGTTTTGTCTTTGGCTTGCAATAAAATTTTGGCAGTGAGTAAATCTGGTCTGAAATTACGGAATAAATGCAACTTTTGCACTTTTCCCGCAAATATAAGCTGTTTTATATCATGCTGTTGCATGCTTTTAATCAAGCTGGCGATTTGCCCAACATGCAACCATGTACATGAGTCAGCAATGTTTTCAATCGAAGCACAAGCCTCTTCGCGAATGGCAACCACATGCAGGTAAAAACCCGCATCTTTCAGGTTTTTCGCCAGCTGTAAGGGGAAAGCACCATAACCTGCCACCAAACCCATACGTTTATCGACAGACATAGAACGTTTTAAGCGTTTTTATCTTGGCGTGAGTGCATCATCACACCACGATCACTACTGCGTACAAAGTCCAACAATTCTTGTGCATAAACATTATCCAGACCCAAACCCTCGGCTTCGTTGAGGCGGTTTTGAAGTGAACCAGAACCTTTAAATACAAGCCTATACACTTCTTTCAAAGCACGAATATCATCATTGGAAAAACCTTTACGTTTTAAACCCACCGTATTCAAACCCGATAGGCTCATCTGATAACCACCACCTGCAATGGTAAACGGAGGCATATCTTTAAGCACCGTACACGTTGCCCCCAACATCACATTTTTACCAATACGACAAAACTGATGCACTGCCGACATCGCACCCACAATCGCACCATCATCCACTTCCACATGCCCTGCCAAAATCGCACTACATGCCAAAACAATATCATTACCCAACATACAATCGTGGGCAATATGGGTATAGGTTTGCAACAGGTTATGACTGCCAATTTGGGTCAACATACCGCCACCAGCAGTGCCTCGGTGTACGGTGGTGTATTCCCTGAATGTATTGTTATCACCAATGCGTACTTCTGCAGGTTCGCCGTGGTATTTCAGGTCTTGCGGCTCTGCGCCTATACTAGAAAAGGGGAAGAAACGGTTGTTTTTACCAATCGTTGTCTGCCCTGTAAGCGATACATGCGAAATAAGTTCGCAACCATCACCTAACGTTACATGTTCATCTACCGTACAAAAAGGGCCAATACGAACATTTTCCCCAAGTGTTGCCTGCGGCGAGACTACCGCCGAAGCATGGATATTTTGGCTCACGCCTCGTCCTTAGGAAAAACAGATGCCATCAAGGTTGCCGAACAAACGAGGTTGCCATCAACAAAAGCTTCGCCTTTAAACTTAAACATCGCACCACGTTTGCGCAGCACCGTAATCTCAAAAATGATTTGATCACCAGGGCGTACAGGTTTGCGAAACTTTGCCCCATCAATACCCGTGAAATACATCAAATATTCTTTGCCATCATCATTCGAGGATAATGCCAACACACCGCCAACCTGTGCCATCGCTTCCACGATAAGTACGCCTGGCATAATCGGATGCCCTGGAAAATGTCCATTAAAATGTGGCTCATTGATGCTGACATTTTTCAAAGCCTTGATCGACTCACCTTCAGTGAATTCAAGCACCCTATCTACCAATAAAAAGGGGTAACGATGGGGCAACCTGTCCATAATTTCATCAATATTAAACACAGCCATTATTTCTCTCCATCTGTTAAGCTTTTTATTTTCTGCCAAATCTTGGGTAAACGGTTAAACAGCGCTGATGCTTTTAACCAATGTCTATGTGGCACAGCAGGAAATCCAGATACCATACCCTTCACCTTCACATCACCAATTACCCCAGCTTTTGCCCCTACAATACAACCATCAATCAATTTCAAGTGTCCTGCGACTGCCGATTGTGCCCCAAACTGGCAACCTTGCCCGATATGTGCCGAGCCGCCAAAAGCAGCTTGAGCTGCAATCACCGTGTGGGCACCAATCTCAACATTATGGGCAATCTGAATCAGGTTATCGAGCTTCACACCTTGCCCAATCATTGTATTCTCCAAAGCACCTCTGTCGATACAAGTATTCGCCCCGACTTCAACATCATCAGCGATGATGACCTTACCCACTTGCGGAATTTTCACATACGCTTGACCATCCCAAGCAAAACCAAAACCATCTGAACCCAACACTGCGCCAGCTTGAATAATCACCCGATTGCCCAGTTGTGTGCCTTGTTCAAGCACCACATTAGGGCGTATCAAACAATCTTCACCCACCACAACATCATCCGCCAATACACAGCCTGCAGCAATGATACTTCTTGCGCCCACCACAACATTTTTACCTATACTCACCTGCGCATCCAGTTGCACATCTTCTGCAATCACGGCTGATGCATCCACCACTGCTGATACATGATGTAAGGCTGTTGTCTGCATTTGTGGGTGAAAAAAACGCTGTAATAAAGCAAAACCAAGGTAAGGATTGTTTAAACGGATGAAAGCAAACGTACTATATTTTGGCACTGCGCAGTCCATAGATAACAATAATAAAGCTGACTTGGTGTTGACCAAGTCAGCTTTATATTTCATATTGGCTAAAAAAGAAAGCTCCTGTGCAGAAGCTTGCGCCAAACTATTTACACCACGGATTTCAAGCTCAGCCTTGCCACCAACCAACTCACCAGACACCAAATCTGCGACTTCGGCGAAGCTAAGTTTCAATTCAGACATGCTTTCTAGCTCAAGTTCGCCTGGATAATGCGCCTATTTTTTATCTAAAGCTTTCGTGATAGCGCTGGTAATATCCAAGCTGGTGTTGGCATAAATCGTCGCAGACTTAGGCAGGATTAAATCCACTTGATTGGACTTACCATAAGCACGCACTGCATCATAAAAACGACCAATCAAGGTTTGATCCAGTTTACGTTTCTCACTCTTGAGCTCATCACCGGCATCTTGCAGCTTACGCTCGAATTCTTTTTTCAAACGTGTCAACGCTTGTTGCTCTGCCATTTGGGCATTGTTCGACATTGCCATAGATTGCATTTGTAGCTTTTTATCCATCTCACTCAAACGGTTACGCATCACTTCAAGTTCTTTTTTCTTCTTCTTTTGCAAAGCCTCTAAACGTTTAATACCTTGTTTATAGGCTTTTGTATTTTCCATCGCCGTTTTAATATCAACATAAGCGATTTTTGTTTCTGCAGCGACTACTTGCGCTGATAAAAACAACGCCATCACACCCAACATTAGCAACATCTTTTTCATCTTATTCCCTTTTATCCTTATTTTACTTGATTAAACTATGTTAAAACCCTTGTCCAAGCGCAAACTCAAAGCTGTTGATTTGGTCACCCTCTTGTGCATTCACCGCTGTAGCCCAAACCATGGCAATAGGTCCAATCGGTGAAATCCATTCAATGCCAAAGCCGTACGATGCCCGTATCTTGGCAGCATCAAAAACCTCGTTCACCTGCCCAGATTCACCCCAAACTGTACCTGTATCTACAAAAAATGCACCACGAAATCCTGCTGTCCCCATGTAAGGCAGCGGGAACAAGACTTCTAAGCTGGTGGTCACCCTGTGTTCGCCACCCAAGATTTCCTGTGTGTTAGGGTCACGCAGGGATACACCGAAAGTACTGTAACCACGCAAACTTCCCGCACCACCCAAAGAGTAACGACGGAAAACCGGTGCATCCACCCCATCATAACCACGAATCGTTGCCGCTTTTATACCATAACTTAAAGTTAAATCCTCTGAAAGTGGTTGGTATGAACGGGATGAAACACCCAATTCATAAAACTTATAATCTCCACCTAAACCTGCCGTACTCAATGAAATCGCATGAAAACCACCTTTGTTTGCAGCGATAGTCCTGTTGCGCGTATCATAAGAGAGCGATTGGGAAATTTCTATACTGGAAAATGTACCTTCTTGGGCTAATAATGCTGCTGAAGCATTGTTAGGCAAATCCGACAAGGTCGTCGTATTCATCTTTAAGCGCACCGAATAGCGACTAAACTCACTCAAAGCAAAGCCAAGCCCAACACTTCCTCCACTGCTTTCCTTTTGGTAAGACGTGAAACTCTGTAAATCCGTGCGTGTATTAAACACACTCACCGATGCACTCATATCTTCATTCAAAAAATAAGGATCTAACAAACTCACCGTATAATTGTTCGTCGCCCCACCCACATCCGCACTGACATTGGCTTGATAACCTTGCCCAAACAAGTTCTGCTCTTCCACTTTGCCTGTAAACGACAAACTTTGCAGCTCAGAGTAGGTTACACCTGCTGAAAATGTGCCACTTTTACCTTCTTCAATATCAACATGCATATTAATATGATCATCAGTTGAGCCTAATGGTGTAGAAACACGGATATTTTCAATATAACGCATACGCCGCAAACGCTCTTTGCTTCGGCGCACATCGCTGGCGCTATAACGCTCACCTTCATATTGGCGCAACTCGCGGCGAATCACATGATCTTGCGTTTTGCTATTGCCACTGATTTGCACACGCTCCACATACACTTCACGTCCTTTTTCAATATCAAAAGAAATGGCAACAGTGTTATTCTCAATATTACGTTGGAAAAGTGGTGTCACATTGGCAAAAGCAAAACCTTCATCACCCACAGCTTCAGTGAGCGCATGTATGCTTTGACGCAACTTGTCCACCGAATACAACTTTCCTTCTTCTAATAGCATACTCTCTAACAAAACTTCACGTGAAGGCACAATATCACCACGCAAATCAAGTGTGCTCACCGTATAAGCAGGGCCTTCAAAAATACTCAATGCCAAATAAAAGTTGGCTTTATCCGGGGTCAACATCAATCGTGCTGACTCTACTTGGGCATCCAAATGCCCTTGATCTTGATAAAACTGTAATAATAATTGGGTGTCCGCAGCAAAACGTTCACGATTAAACACATCCCTACTCGTGAACCAACTGCCAAAATCTGAAGTGCTCGAGGCAAGCGGCTGCCTTAATTCCTCATCACTAAAAGCAACATTTCCCACAAAACGAATGTCTTTGATGTAGGTCACATCACCTTCATCAACATTCACCACCACATCCACACGCCCATCATCCAACATTTGAGTCTCTATTTGCACACCCATTTGGTAAAAACCTTTGTTCAAATAGGCTTTGCGAATGCTATTCGTATCCAAACGTTCTACCCTTGCGCTTAAAATCAAGCCTGGTTTCATTTTCATGCTGGGTTTGAGTTTTTTGTCGGGAATTTCTTCATTGCCTTCGATTTTAACACTGGCAATCACCGGATTTTCCTGCACCATATAAACCAGCTCTATGCCACCTTTCACTTTGTTACCTTCAATAGACACATCTGAAAAGTAACCCGTCGCAAAAAGCCTGCGCACATCACGGCTCATGGTGCGGCGATTAAGCTCTTGTCCAACTTTACTTTTGATTTTTGCTTTGACTGCCGCAGTTTCTACATAGTGGTTACCTTGCACCACAATAGAGACAATATGGGTTGCTGATGTTGTAGTTTCAGCCCAAGAAAACTGTGTAAAAAACAATACAAAGAAACCCAAAAACAGTATGTTTAGCCTATCCATGCTTAATTTCATCCTCTAAAAGTCATCCCCTAAAAAGGCGCACAATATCATTATAAAAAGCAAATATCATCAATGCCATAATCAGCAGTATACCTACTGCCTGAAAACGCAGCTGCATCTCTGGACTTAATGCTTTACCGCGCAGTTTTTCCAACGCTAAAAACATCAATAAACCACCATCCAACACTGGGATGGGCAGTAAATTCAGAATTGCCAAGTTCACCGAGAAAAACGCCAAAAACATCAGGAAATAAACCAGCCCTTTATCTGCGCTTGAACCTGCCATTTGAGCAATGGCAATAGGTCCACCCAAGTTTTCCGAAGCAATCGATGAGCTAATCATACGTTTGAACATCTCACCAGTCATCAATGTTACTTCCCAAGTACGCACAAAACCATACAGCACACCATCCCAGACACTTGACCGTTGCCAAATGGGTTCTGCCCATGTTTTCATCGCCAAATGTACTCCAATCAAACCGCGCCCTTGATCATTGGCACGTGGTGTGACTTGAAGTTGCAACAAGGCATCGCCACGTTTAACCTGCATGGATACAGCTTTGCCAGCATGTGAACCCAAAACCTTAATCAAACCTGGAAGCGACTGAATCCGCTCTCCATTTGCCACCAAAATTTGATCGCCTACCTGCAACAATGCTTGTGCAGCAGGTGAGTCGGCAGCAATGGCATCAATGAGAATGTCCACACCCAAACCTATACCCAACACCTTATCCGCCACATCAATCAAAAAGACATCTTGTTCAGGTTTAGGTAAGTCAATCACCACAGATATGTGCTGCCCATCGCGCAATACTCCAAGCGTGATGTTTTTATCTACATGCATTTTAAGCTGCTCTTCCAACGCATTCCATGCTGGTATATCTTGCCCATCTAAGGCAATAATCTTGTCCCCTGCGCGCAAACCAGATTGTTCAGCAATCGAATTGGGGTTCACCACACCGATAGTCGAAGGTAAGGTTTGATGTCCTAACCAAGCCACCAACATAAAAGCCATAATAGCAAAAATAATGTTAAATGCAGGGCCAGCCACGGCAACTGCCGCACGTTTCCAAATAGCTTGGCGATTAAAAGCACGTTTTTTGTCCGCTTCGGATAACACGACTTTATTTTCATCATCTTCAAAAGGATTTTCACCCAACATTTTCACGTAACCACCCAAAGGAATCGCGGCAATGATGTATTCTACTTCCCCGTCTTTACCTCGCCAAGAAAACAAAGCAGGGCCAAAACCAATGGAAAACTTCTCCACTTTAATGCCAAGCTTTCGTGCTACAATAAAATGTCCATATTCATGAAAGCCAATCAATAAAGCGATAGCTACAATGAAAAATAAAGTCGTATGTACCGTTTCCATCATGCTTTGATCACCTCATTTGCCAAACGTCTTGCATCTGCATCAAGCTGCCACACTTCGTCTAAACTTTGTACAGCTTGGTTGTTTGTTTTTGCCAATACTTGCTCCACCGTAGAAACAATCGCCATAAAACCAATTTTACCATCTTGAAAAGCTTGGTTGGCGACTTCATTGGCTGCATTTAAGGCAATTGCCAAGCTATCTTCACCAGCCAATACAGGTTTCACCAGCTTCATCGCAGGAAATCTAGCCTCATCCACCGCTTGAAACTCCAAAAGTTGCGTTTGCGCCAGCTCCAACCAAGGAATCCCACTTTCCAAACGTGGCTCAGCTTGCATCGCGTACACAATAGGTGAGCGCATATCAGGCATCGCCAACTGCGCCAAAACTGAACCATCCCTATACTCTACCATGGCATGCACAATACTTTGCGGATGAATAATCGCCGATAATTGCTCTGCTTTGGCATCAAATAACCACTTCGCCTCAATCAGCTCCAAAGCTTTATTCATCATGGTAGCTGAATCAATGCTGATTTTAGCACCCATACTCCAGTTCGGATGGGCAACCGCTTCTTCTACAGTCACACTTTCAAGTGACTCTGGATCACGATTGCGAAAAGGACCACCCGAAGCAGTTAAAATAATGCGCGTGACCGAATCCCTATCATGCCCAGCTAATGCTTGGTGTACCGCGGCATGTTCGGAATCCACAGGCACCACTTCAGCACCATATTTCTTGGCAGCTTGCATAAACAAACGCCCAGCCGTCACCAAACATTCTTTATTGGCAAGACCAACCCGTTTACCAGCCCGCACTGCGGCTAAAGTCGCGGGCAAACCTGCTGCACCCACCATTGCAGCCATCACCATATCCACATCATCATGTGCCGCGGCGGCTTCTGCTGCTGCCATACCACACTCTAAACGTATATTTTTCGGCAGTTCACCTTCAAGCAAGGCATACGCGCTTTCGTCCGTCATCACCACCAGTTCAGGCAACACTTTGCTTGCCAACTCAAGCATTAAATCTACATTTTTATGCCCCACCAAAGCATAAGCAGCAAAGGATTCAGGGTGACGCAACATCACATCAATAGTGCTGGTACCAATCGAGCCTGTAGCACCTAAGATGGTTAATTTCATTGGTTTATTCATCTTTATCCCCTGCCCTACAGCCCATCATCGAATCACCAGCCATAACAAAGCAACCACGGGAATCGCAGGCAACAAAGCGTCAATCCTATCCAAAATACCACCATGTCCAGGCAACATTTTACCACTATCTTTGACACCCACGGCGCGTTTTAATGCAGATTCGCCCAAATCACCCACCACGGATACCAGCACCAAAACCACTGCCAAAACCATTGCTGTCAGCGCTGACATACCCAACATTTGTATCCAAAATAAAGATGCGGTGAGTGTACCCAACAATAAACCACCTAAAAAACCTTCCACACTTTTTCCTGGGCTAATGGCAGGGCATAATTTATTTCTCCCCCATCTTTTGCCGACAAAATAAGCTGAAATATCTGCCAGCCACACCCCTAAAAACGCGCCCGATAAAAACAAGATACCACCTTCAAGGGCGTGCAGCTTGATCAAACTAAAGCAAAATAACATCAGTAATACCGTCATCCACTGGGCAAAAACGAAACGCGAAAAGGCTTCCGCAGAGCTGGAAAAACGATGGGTTGCAATAAAAATAATCAACCAAAATACCGTAGGCACCAATAATAAAAACATCAACGGGATAGTCTCAGGGCTCCACAACCAAAACAAACATGGAATCAACAAACTCACCATGTACAACAAACCAACACCCAACGCCAACATGGATAATAGCTCCAACACTGCCAACAAACCAATCACCACCGTCAAGAAGTTGAATTCAGCGGTAGTGGTGTAAAACATCCAATATATTGCCCCAGCGACCAAGAAAATCGCGGTGATGATACGTTTGCTTAACTCATTCATGGTCTTTTCCTTGGACTTGCTCGCTGGTTTTGCCAAAACGGCGTTCACGGCTGGCATAATCCGTCAATGCAGCTTGTAAATCTTGCTGGCTATAAGCTGGCCAGTTGGTATCTGAGAAATAAAATTCGGTATATGCCGCATCCCACAAGTGAAAATTGGAAATACGCTTTTCACCCCCCGTACGAATCATCAAATCTACGGGCAGAATTTCGTCACGTTGCATAAAGCTGTATAATGTTTCAGGGGTTAACTGCTCAAAGGCAGCTTGTTTTTGTTTGTCGGTTTGCTGGTCCAGAGAAGCATAAAAGTGGCGTGCTGCCTCCACAATTTCCTGCTGACCACCGTAATTCAAACATAAAATAACATCAATGGTGCTATTATGCGCTGTGGCTTGCATCGCTTTTTGTAAAGCACGCCTTGCCAGCCATGGAAACTTAGAAATGTCGCCTAAAGTCAATAAACGCGCACCTTTTTCATTCATTTTAGCTACTTCAAGCGGTAAAAGGGTGGCAATAAGACCCATCAAAGCTGCAACTTCAAGCTTAGGACGTTTCCAGTTTTCGGTAGAAAAAGCATACAAAGAGACCTGTTTAATCCCTGCATCCGATGCCCAGGAAATCACATCGCGCAGCCGTTTTGCACCTTGTTTATGCCCTTCCACACGCGCCAAATCACGCTCTTTTGCCCAACGCCCGTTGCCATCCATAATGATGGCCACATGACCAGGCAGTCGTTCCAAAGGTAAACCTTCAGAGGAAACCATTAAACGGTTAAAATATCCTGTTCTTTTTTCTCAATCACTTGATCCACTTCAGCTACAAATTTATCCGTGATTTTCTGAATCTGATCTTGCGATGATTTTGCTTCATCTTCAGGCAAACCATCATCTTTGCTTTGTTTTTTCACGTCTTCATTGGCTTCACGACGCAAGTTACGCAAAGAAACCTTAGATTTTTCACTCATACCTTTGGCTTGTTTGACAAACTCTTTACGTCTATCTTCAGTTAATTCAGGTAATATAAGACGAATCACTTCACCATCGCTGGATGGCGTGATGCCAATATCCGAAGCCAATAAAGCTTTCTCCAAATCACCCAATACTGCTTTTTCCCAAGGCGCAATCATCAACATACGTGGCTCTGGCACAGAAATATTACCAATCTGACTCACAGGCACATCCGAGCCATAATAAGGCACACGAATTTGATCCAACAAAGCCGCATTGGCGCGACCTGTACGAATCGTTGCCAACTCTGTACGCAAGGCTGCTATGGTTTTGCTCATTTTTTCTTCAAGGTCTTTAAACATGCTCAATTCTCCTGAACCAACGTTCCTACAGACTCACCCGCCACCGCTTTTAACATTTGCCCTGGCGTGGTCACATTAAACACCACAATAGGCATTTTATTATCGCGGCACAAAGATAACGCAGTCGCATCCATCACACCCAATTGTTTGGTCAAAGCTTCCGTAAAAGTTAGGTTATCATAACGTGTAGCACTGCTATCTTTCACAGGGTCTGCGGTATAAACACCATCCACTTTTGTGCCTTTTAATACCACATCCGCACCAATTTCCATGGCACGCAAGCTTGCTGCAGTATCGGTTGTAAAATAGGGATTACCTGTACCCGCTGCAAAAATAAGAATACGCCCTTTTTCCAAGTGCCGCACCGCACGTCTACGAATATAAGGTTCAGCAACTTCTTTAATATACAAGGCTGAAATCACCCGCACCTTCGCCCCTTGTCGCTCCAAAGCATCTTGCAAAGCAATCGCATTCATCACCGTTGCCATCATACCCATATAATCAGCGCTGGCCCTATCCATGCCCGATGCTGTACCCATATTGCCACGAAAGATGTTACCACCACCAATCACAATAGCTAAATCCACGCCACTTTCGCGCACTTCAATCAATTCAGATGCTAGCCGATTAATGGTGTCAGGATCAATGCAATAACCACCATCACCCATCAACACCTCACCAGATAATTTTAATAATACCCGCTTATATGTGCCACCTGATGCCATCGCGCCTTCACCTCTACCATTCGATTTCCATAGTTCGCTTATGCACGCACAAACCTTGCTTCTTTGTAACTGAACAGTTCACTATATTCTCTGAGAAGAGAATAAAAAAATAAACAGCCTAAACAGTCACCCTGTAAGCACCAATCACTTCATACTTACATATGATAACGATTCAGATTGCCTCCAGCTTGTTCGAGGACAAGGCAAGCCAGCGCAGCTTACTACTGTAAGCGAGCATGGCTCAACGCCGTCATCGGGCAAGCTGGAGGTGATATGAACGTTATCTGTTAGGCGTTGATTTGCGCTGCAACTTCCGCTGCGAAATCTTCTTCTTTTTTCTCAATGCCTTCACCCAAAGCAAACCTTGCCACAGCCACAACTTGAGCGCCTGCTTGTACTGAGGCAACCGCTTTAGCAACCGTTTTGTCGGTATCCAAGACAAATTCTTGATCCAACAAACAGTTTTCCGAATAAAACTTGTTCATTTGACCTGTAACAATTTTAGCCACAATCGCTTCTGGTTTACCGCTTGCCAAAGCACGATCCGTCAACACTTTGCGCTCACGCTCAATCGCTTCATCCGTCACAGATTCACGGGTCACAAACAGTGGGTTCACAGCTGCCACATGCATAGCTACGCCACGCGCAACTTCATTCAAAGCATCATCTGCATTGCCTTCAACGGCAACCAAAACACCAATTTTGCCCGCGCCATGTACATACGCTGCAACCACACCTGCTGTTTCCAAGATTTCAAAACGGCGAATGCTCATGTTCTCACCAATCGTGGAAATCAATTGTGATAACGTCTGCGCCACCGTGCCGCTGTTTGAAAAGTCCATCGCCAACAATGCTTCAACATCCGCAGGGCGTTTGTCCAAAATAAAGGCTGCCAAATCATTGGTGAAACCTACAAACTGATCGTTCTTGCTGACAAAATCAGTTTCCGCATTCACTTCCAGAACCACTGCCAAAGCACCTTGTGACATAGTCACTACGATACCTTCTGCTGCAATACGACCAGCTTTTTTCTCTGCCGCACCAAGACCTTTTTTACGCAAGTAATCCACGCCTGCGTCAAAATCACCATCGACTTCCGTGAGTGCTCTTTTACAATCCATCATGCCTGCGCCTGTTGCTTCGCGCAATTTTTTTACATCTGCAGCCGTAATCTTAGCCATCGTTCTCTCCATTCAAAGACAGGCACTGAAAAATCAGTGCCTGCTCCATATTACCATTCATATTTGTGATGAAACGTATTACGCTTCTTCTTTATTCTCAGTTGCAGGTGCAGCATTGGCTGCAGCTTCTGCTGCCTCAGCCTGTTGGGTCATTGCTTCAACCACATCATCGCTTTCTTCCGCATTTTCTAACTCGAATGTTGCCGTGCCTTCAATGATAGCATCGGCAATTTTACTACAGAACAAACGCACTGCACGAATCGCATCATCATTACCAGGGACCACATAATCAATGCCTGTAGGGTTACAGTTTGAATCCACTACCGCAACCACTGGAATACCCAATTTTTGCGCTTCTTTCACAGCCAATTCTTCTTTTTGTACATCCACCACAAACAAGCAATCAGGCAAATGTGTCATTTCTTGTACGCCACCCAAAGCACGTTCAAGTTTGTCCAAGCTGCCTTGCAATTTCAAAGCTTCTTTTTTGGTGATTAATTCAAATACGCCTTCTTCTTTTTTACGTTGAAGCTCTTTCATTTTACGCACAGATTGCTGTACAGTTTTGAAGTTGGTCAACATGCCGCCCAACCAACGATGATTCACATAATACTGACCCGAACGTGCTGCTTCTTCTTTGATAGCATCATGGGCTTGACGTTTAGTGCCCACAAACAATACACGCCCACCAGCCGCAGCAAGTTCACGCATAAAATCATAAGACTCGTTGGCCATACGCAATGTTTTTTGTAGGTCAATAATGTGAATGCCATTACGTTGACCAAAGATATAAGGTGCCATTTTTGGATTCCAACGGCGTGTTTGGTGACCAAAATGAACCCCTGCTTCAAGCAGTTGTTTCATAGTAAATTGAGACATAGTTTGTTACTCCAGTTGTTAGTTCCTCCACACTTCCAAAATCCTTGATGATACACAAGGCACAACGGAAGAAGTGTGTGCGAATTGCCGCGCTTTCTACACATAAAAAGTATATTGTCAAAAATATTACTGCGACAAGCAGAGTAAGAGAAACTTGTTTGCGCCACCAAAGGCTGTCATAACACCCTGCAAACATGCCTAATCATAAAGTGGTTTGAGTGTTGATTTTTCAGATTGTGCAGCATCTTCAGTTGTCCAATGCTCAAGCATATCCAACAGCCCATCACCCGACCACGCCACTGCTGTATCTTTACCATATAAATAAGACTCTAAACCCATTAGAGCCGTATCCAAAGCAGGATTTTTACCATGCAGTTGGCTTAGATGTTGCACAGCAGCATCCTCAAACACCAACCTGCCCCATGCTGGCAACAGCTCAGACACGCGTGATACATCATGGGCTTGGCATGCCCGTTGTAATTTTCTAAACAACTGCTGTTGCTGCAAATGCTTTAACTTACCTTGCTGCTTCTTCTCTTGCACACTTGAGCCTTGTTGCCTGCTCGCACGCCACCACGCATACAGCGTGAACAACCAAAGCAATGCCAGAGTGAGCGCAATGATTTGCCAGAATCCCGCCTGTTGTGTCAATCGTTGTTCTATTTGTTGTCCTGTTAGCGCATTTTCCACTTTCGTTTCATCATTGCTGCTCGGCATAGACTCTGCTTGAGCTGGTAAGAAGGGTGAAGCTGCCACAGAATCAGCAGCTAAAACTGTAATCTTACGCGCAGGGATTTGCACTTGCTCTATGTTTTGCGTGTTTGTATTCCACCATGCAATAGAGATGCCAGGCAACGTAAACTCACCTGCCTGAAGCGGAATAAATACCACCTTTTCACGGCGTGTTGCCAACACTGCATCGGTCTGTTGTCTGGTGTTCAAGCTGGGCTGATCTGGGTATTGCTTGAAGTGTTTCGTCTTGGTCGAAGATGGAGTGGAAAACAACATAGGCAATTGCGCTGCAGTTAAACCTGTGGCGGCAAGTTCAATGGTGCGTGTAAATGGCTCGCCGACTTTAAATGTCACCGCCTGTCCATCTGTCCATATTTCCTTAAGTGTGACTGCACTTGCAGGCAACCATGTCTGGCTGGTTGACCATGTTGAGGGCGTGGGCATCACTTCAACCTGCAAAGGCTCTGAAAATAAACGTACTGCTGTACCGCTTGTACGAAACACACTTTGCCCTGCATTTTTTCGTGCATCAAGCTGTAAAGCGGGAATCGTCAACATCCCACTTTGCTGCGGAAACAGCACATACTTTTGTTCCAACACCACAAAACGCCTGCCATCATGCACCGTTTCATATTGTTTGGCTTGCCCAAGCTTTTGCAGCACTGTCTGTGGCACATCCAATTCCGACAACGCCACTTGCGATAAGTTGACAGCACTTAGCAGCTTCACAGTCAGCAGCAATTGCCCCTGAACATACACCGAATTTACCGATGTTTCGGCAAGCAACAACATATCTTTGCCTTGCGCATATTGTGCTGTACCTTGTTTGAGAATACGCAGCTTCAAAGCTTTGGTCTGCTCTGCACCCAGCTGAATCGCAGGAATCACAACTTCACCTACACCTTTAGGCATCAAATCAATCGTCCAAGTCAGCCGTCGGCTCACGTTACCATTGGTAAATGTTGTTTGGCTGCTTTGGCTTTGACTTAACACCTCAAAATCAGCATTTAATACCCTTAAATCAGGCGATTCATCTTGATCAGAGGTAATGGTTAAACGCAGCGATTCACCTACATTTAATATCGTCCTGTCCACCGTTACCGTTGCTGCAGCCAACAGGGGTTGAGGCAACAATAACAATACAGAACATATCCAACACACCCGACTCAGCACAACAAACACTTTAAGCAATCTCCTTGTTTTAAATCACCACACTTGCATGATGGCGCAATGTTAAACAAGAATCACGGTGCTGTCTTTTATTCATGATTTTCTTTGCATTTTCTCCGCTGCACACTCTCAGAAATCTCGACCAACCCTGAATGTTGGGGTTAAAAAATAGTGGCACGCCTCCAACAAAGGCTTTGACCCGAATAACGCTGGTGAAAACGCTGGTGGGGGTCTACCATTGGATTTTACATAGTAGCCGAGGTTAAACACTCCTGCTAAGCTTGTATATGGTAGGGGTGAGGCTCTTGTAGTGAAAAAAGGGGGACGCTTCCGAATGGCACTAAGTTAAGCAATTTCAGCTCTATGCGTATTCCGGTGTTGGGTTATTTTCATTTCGTGTCTTGGAGCTGTTAATCAATACCTTCGCCAGTTTTAGAGAATACATTGGTAAAAAACCCTAGTGTTTGTAACAATACCTTCGCCAAAATAGCGCGCATTCA
>JAUZQU010000221.1 GCA_030950835.1 Mariprofundaceae bacterium
CATCGCTTTAATTTCAGGAAGTGAGCAAACGCCATCAGTTGCCAAAGCAATGCCTACCACAACAGTAGCACCTATTGCTCCACCAATACCCCTGAAAACCTCAGAGGAAAACAAAGCAGCAGAAGAAAAAGCAAACGCAAAACTTCAGCCTGCTATCGCTAAAGTTGAAGTTAAACCTGCACCTAAAGTGAAACCCAAAGTAACACCTAAGCCCAAAAGGAAGGTCATCCGCTCGTTGGCATACACACGCAAACACAGCGTGAGCAGAAGTGATAAAAGTAAGGTCAATTCAAAAAGAAGCCATGAGTTCCGTGGTGGAAAACATCTGTTTTACCCTGAACTCAAAGAGAAAAGCTGGTTTAAGTCCTCTAAACGTGGTGAAACTCTGATTGAGTTTAAAAACCCTGTGCGTTTATCCAAAATAGTCATCCATAAAGCCAGTGTGGGGCGTTTAAATTTTAACCACGGCTACCTTCGACTTGAAATCCAGTCTAGCAGTGGCAAGTGGAAACGTTTATTTGAGCGCAAAGATGATGACTTGGATGTGAAAGTAACCATTCGCAATGTGCAAAAACATATGAAGAAAATCAAAGCTGTACGCCTCAAATTTAAAACACCTGAACCTATCACCATCGGTCCTATTGACCTGCTTCCCTAAGTAGTTTCACTCAAAGGTACACACAATATGGATATACAGCATGAACAAGGCATAGTCGAAAAAGTCCTGCTTGGCGGTGAAGGTCTGATCGCCTCCAAACAAGGCAGCGTTTTATTGCCTGATGTCATTGAACAAGAGCATGTTGACTATCGTATCACAGGCAAACGCCGAGGCATGTTACGCGGCACAACGCTGGACATACAACAAAAATCACCACATCGTGTAGTTCCTCCCTGCCCCGTTGCCCAGACTTGTGGCGGCTGCGCCTTGCAACATATTTCTCGTGAACATCAAGCCCGTATCAAATCGTCTTGGGTGCACGACAACTTTGCTTCTTTATTGGATGAAAACAGCCTGTTTATTCCTGTGCAAACAGAAGTAGTTTCAGGGGGGGAGTCAGGCAGCCAAAGTGTAGGTCAGGCAGGAAGAAGAAGGTTGCGCTGGTTTATCGACCATAAAAACAATACTTTAGGATTTTATCAACGCCAAAGTCAATATGTCGTGCACACGACATATTGCCCAGCCATCACCACAAGTTTAGATCACTTGCGCCAAAGTCTTGAACACCACTTCGATGTTTTGCCAAAAGTTATCCAAAGCATACAAGCTATTAACCTAAGCAATGGCATTCACCTCATTTTAGAGTCTGAACAGGCTCAACCTGCTTCGTTTACTGCCCCAGAGTTGGCACACGACTTCCCCATACAATGGTGGTGGCGGATATCCAATACACCATCACTCAAAGCCATCAATAAACCCGCTATCAGCCTTTATGACCACATCGATTTGCAACCTTATAACCATCAAGTCTTACCCATCCATATTAGCGCCAATGACTTTATCCAAGGCAACCAACAGGGCAATCAAACCCTGATTCAGCAAATCTTAGCTTGGACAAAGGGTGACAAGTTTGTCGTTGATCTCTTTGCTGGTTGTGGCAATCTTTCCTTGCCCATTGCCGCTGCGCACGGAGCTAAAATCCAAAGTGCCGAGCTTCATGCCCATAGTGTGCAAGCTGCCAATCATAATGCGCAACGTTTAAAGTTGGATGCGACATACCATAAGCTTGATTTGTTTGCTGATTTTGAGTTAGAGACCTTTGTTGCCGCTGACACACTGATTATCGACCCACCCCGCAAAGGTGCCAAGCGACTTTGCACTCAAATGCAACGGCTTTTTCCCAAAAAAATCATCATGGTCAACTGTGACCCTGCTGCTGGTGCGCGTGATGCCAAGGTTTTACACCAAGCAGGTTTTCGTTTAAAAAGCTTACGCGCTTTGGATTTATTTCCCTTTGCAGGACATGTCGAATCATTAAGTTTGTGGGTTGCCCGATGAAATATTACCCTTCAATCTTATCAGCACTGCATTACATCGCATTACCGTTGCTCACATCTTGCCAAGCCCAAGCGCCTGAAAGTCATACCCTGCGCATAGGGCTTGCCTCTGCACCTATCAGTTTAGACCCCAGATTTTCCACCGATGCCGCCTCACATCGGGTGCAGGAGTTAATCCATTGCGGTTTAGTGCAACTCGGAGAAGATTTTTTACCACAAACCAATCTCGCCGAATCATGGTTACACCCCGACCCCTATACTTGGCAGTTTACCTTGCGCCAAGACTATCGCTTTCACAACCAACAGCCTGTCACTTCAGCAGATGTTGCAGCCACCATTCGTGGCATTCTGAATACGGAGCTTGCCAGCCCGCTACGCGCAGGTTTTTCCTCCATAAAAAACATCGAAACACCCGATGCTTATCACCTCAATATCACACTCAAACAACCCGATGCTTCTTTATTAACCCGTTTAAATGTAGGTATATTACCTGCTGCTGAAGCCAGCAAGCCGCATCAAGCCAAACAGGCTATGGGCTGCGGGGCTTTTCAACTCCAATCTTGGTCAAGCACCACACTTTCCTTGAAAAAAGCCAAAAAAAGCAACTCCAACATCCAATATATTGATATTTTAACCATCAAAGACCCTGTCACCCGTGTTTTAAAGCTGGTAAGGCAAGAAATCGACTTTACACAAAATGACTTACCACCCCATTTATTGCCGTGGTTAAAAAAACAAGCGCATATCCACATCAGCCACCAACCATCCACCACATTTTCCTACCTTGGCTTAAATATGTTGGATGATACCCTGCAACATCAAAAGGTGCGCCAAGCTTTGGCATTAGCCTTGGATAGAAACTTATTCAAACACGCTTTATTTGGCGACTTACCCACCTTGGGCGAAAGTATATTAACACCCAAACATTGGGCATCCATCTCCATAAAGACCACCCCTTTTGACCCTGAAAAAGCCGAATTATTACTCGATGAAGCAGGTTTTCCGCGCAATGCGCAAGGGATACGTTTCAGCCTAAACTACCGCACCAGCACCAACCCCACCCGTTTACGTTTGGTCACTGCCATTGCCGATGCATGGCAAAAAATTGGCATTGATGTATCCATTGAATCGTTAGAGTGGGGTGGTTTTTATGCCCGCATCAAACGCGGTGACTTTCAGGTGTTTTCATTATCTTGGGTGGGTATTACTGACCCCGACATTTACCGCTGGATTCTACACACCGATATGCAACCGCCCAAAGGCGCCAATCGTGGCAGGTATAGCAATGTCCAAGTGGATGCATGGTTAGATGCTGCTGCCATCAGCGAAGATATTGAAGAACGCCAACGTTTATACCGCTTGATTCAACAGCAAATGCATGATGATCAAGTGTATATTCCTTTGTGGTTTGATGCTGTGGTTGCTGTTTCAGGAGCAAGGTTGCGCGGCTTTCAACCGCGCAATGATGGAAGTTTATTACCTTTATTAGAGGCTCATTTACAAGATTAGGCAGTCCCGACTGTTTATCTGTCCTACAATTTCTGTCCTACAATCTTAATCCAAAACCCTGCGTACAGCATCTTCAGTAGCATCAATGGAGATTGGAGTTGCAATGCCTTGCATGGCTGTATCTGGATCTTTCAAACCATTGCCAGTGAGTGTGCAGACAATTTTATCGCCTGCCTTAAAATAACCCGCTTTGTTTAATTTGATGATACCCGCCACAGAAGCCGCCGATGCAGGCTCACAAAACACACCCTCAAGACTTGCTAACATATCATAAGCTTGCAAGATTTCATCATCGGTCACCGCATCAATACGTCCACCAGATTCATCACGCGCAGCTTCTGCTTGTTGCCATGATGCAGGTTTACCAATGCGAATCGCCGTGGCAATCGTTTCAGGATTTTCAACAGGCGCACCATTCACAATCGGCGCTGCACCTGCTGCTTGAAAACCCAGCATCTTAGGCAATGTTTTAGAGATACGTTTCTCGTGATACTCTTGATAACCCTTCCAATATGCCGTGATATTACCAGCATTACCCACAGGAAGCGCATGAAAATCAGGCGCAAAACCAAGCTCATCCACAATCTCAAAGGCACCTGTTTTTTGTCCTTCAATACGGTATGGGTTAACCGAGTTCACCAATGAAATCGAACCATCTGCAGAAATGTCACGCACGATTTGCAAAGCTTCATCAAAGTTACCTTTGATTTGAATCACTTTTGCCCCGTAACGCATACCTTGGCTCATTTTGCCTAAAGCAATCTTGCCATCAGGAATCAATACATACGCTTGCATACCACAATTCGCCGCATAAGCAGCCGCAGAAGCAGATGTATTACCCGTTGAAGCACAAATGATTTTACGCGAGCCTGCATTATAAGCCTGCGTTACCGCCATGGTCATACCACGGTCTTTAAATGAACCTGTAGGGTTCAAACCCTCAAATTTTAAGAATATATTAAGCTCAGGGTTAATCGCATTACGCAGGTTCAACGACTCATGTAACGGTGTGTTGCCTTCATACAATGTAATCACTGCATCATCTTTGGCAATGGGTAGAAAAGCGCGGTAACGGTCGATGATTCCTTGGTAATGTGGCATAAAACATCCTTAATGTATCCATAAAAGTATGCCCAATTATGCTATCAAATAGGACAACGGCAAGCTTTGGCGAATTTATGCTGTAGGATAACCCAAATCGGCACTGATTTTCACCTCTCTTTCA
>JAUZQU010000222.1 GCA_030950835.1 Mariprofundaceae bacterium
TGGGTGGTGCCTCCTCCTCGTCCATGCTGAAGGAGAAGCCGAAATCCTCCTCCTGCCGCAGGTCGCGCGCCCGCTGCAGCCCATAGACGAACAGGTACATGGCCGGCATCTCTGGCAGCGCTGCTTCTGATACGTCTAAGCGGTGGTTCACTTCGGCTGCAATCTCGGCTATGAGATCGGGCAGCCTTCGATGCCGGCCTACCTCCACCGTATGCGGCAAGAGGTCGGCCAAACGGGAGAAGAGCCCGGCATACGGCGCATCCACTGGAGCGAAATCCAGCACGTAGAAGCGTGGGGCCCCCCCCCCCCCCCCCCCCCCCGGGGGGGCCCCGCCCCCCCCCCTACACCATTAGCCTATTGTCGCTTGCATATCACCAATGCTTGTTTCCAGCTCAATTTCCACAGCTGCCAAATGGACTTCCGTGGCACCTAAACGTTGAATAGGCGGATAATGTTGAATATCTACATCACCAATAGCATCAAATAGCACTTTTACCCCGTTATGTTGTACTAAAAAGTCTGCTGCATCGATAAAATCAATCAATTTGTCTCTGGGTCTGTCATCGGATTCAATGCCGTGATGCGAAGCAATGGTTTCAAACACATCAGGCATATCCCAATGGTTGAGCAATCTTCCCCCCATCTCTCGGTGTAAACGTTGGATGACTTTGAGTTTATCTGCATGTTCCAAAGGGATAAGTAAATCAGGTACAGCACAAACCACCGCCTGCACCCCAATATCATGCAACATACCTGCTAAAAAAGCTTCCTCTGGCTCTGCGCTTTGAATCAAAGTCGCCAAATGCTGTGCGGCGACTGCCACACTCAACGAATGGGCGCTGGTTTGCTGCAGAATCTTCTGCAAGGCTTTGTTTTTAACTTGCATGTGAATCTTAGCTGAGATTGCCACCATCAACTGCAAAGTTCGCCTACCACCCAAACGTTGAATCGCCATGGGTAAACTGCGAATTTCAAAGCTGCCACTCTTAAAACGCGCACTGTTGGCAATGCGCAATACCGTGGCTGAAAATGTCATATCATTGCCTAATGCTCGCGCAATATCTGCAGCACCTTGGCTCTCATCTTGCACAATACGCCGCACTTGAATCACCGCCTCAGGCAATAATGGTAGTTTGGCTTCACCCGCACGAAATCGCACCCGTATTTCTTCAGCAATTTTACCCACATCCACACTCATGATTCCTCTCCCATCAAACGTACAATATCTTCCACCGAACGTTTAGACCCAGAACGTGGCGCAATGCGATATACTTCTTCCACTGTGGTATAACCCTTTAATACTTTGTACAAACCATCTTCCATCAAGGATAATAAATCCGTGCTTTCACAGCTGATTTCACGCACTTCATGCGATGATTTCTGCTCAATAATGGCTTCTCGCACTTGTTCATTCAAAACCAATAACTCGTGTAAAGCTGTACGCCCGTGATAACCAGTGCCATAACAAGTGCCACAACCTATACCTCGGTAAAAAGTGTGGTTACGCAAAGTATCATCATCAATACCAATCAAATTGGCGATGCGTTTGTTCGGCATATAAGCTTGCCTACAATCAGGGCAAATCGTCCGAATCAGACGCTGTGCCAAAATACTGACGACGGTGGATGAAATCAAAAAGGTTTCTACACCCATATCAATCAAACGTAATAAACCGCCAATAGAGTCTTCAGTGTGAAAGGTGGTCAACACTTTATGCCCCGTTAAAGCCGCTTGCACGGCAACATGCGCTGAATTTTTATCGCGAATCTCGCCCAAAACAATAATGTCAGGATCTTGGCGCACCACTGATTTTAGTGATGCCTCAAAAGTTCTGCCCGCGGACTTATCTACCGAACATTGCATGATGCCATCAATCACATATTCCACAGGGTCTTCTAAAGTAATGATTTTGGTGGTGGGGCGATTCAAATAATCTACAGCCGCATATAAGGTGGTCGTTTTACCCGAACCCGTAGGCCCTGTAATGATAATCACCCCCGTAGGCACATCCAATGCCCCATGTTTAAAACGCTCCAATACCCCACGACTCATGTGAATTTGCTCTATGCTTTTCAAACCACCATCGCGGCGCAAGACACGCATCACCAAGTTTTCCCCATAAATCGTCACATAAGTAGACACCCGAAAGTCAGCCTCAATATCACTTACCACCCGACTAATACGCCCATCTTGATGCATACGGCTATCCGAAATGTCCATTTCACCTAAAATCTTAATCCGCGCAGTCACCCGCCGTGACATTTCTCTTGGTAAATCCATTTTATGGATCAGCACCCCATCCATACGAAAGCGTACCCGCATATGATCAGCCAAAGGTTCTAAATGAATATCACTGGCCTGGTCACGAATAGCCGCGAGAAAAATACTATCCACAACCTCTGAAACCTGATCCCCATCTTGATCCGCGTCCCCAGCTTTGCCTGATGTTAGTTTTTCAATCAGTGATTCAAGCGTACCTCTAGCTGCAATGAACACATTGGCTTTTTTTTGTAATTGATGCTCAATTTCTTGGATTCCATGTTCATTTAAAGGGTCTGCGGTAATCACAGACACATTTTTTTCACCTACATCAAAAGGAATCATCAGTTGAGAGCGGATAAACTTCACAGGAAATTGCGCTACTAAACTTCGGTCTATCATATCCAAGTCCACATGCATCAAGGCTAAACCAAGTTGTTCGGACAAAGCTTGGGCAAGCTGTCTATCATTGATTAAGTCCAAGCTGATGAGAATCTCACCCATGCGCTGACCTGGCATACGCCCCATGGCAGCTTCCGCTTGATGCAGTTCTGCCAACTCAATATAACCCAGTTCACACACCAATTCACCCATGCGAAACTGACGACCATGCCGACGAATCAAGCGGCGCTGCTCATCCTCACTGATAAAACCAAGCTCCACCAAAATAGAGGATAAAATCTTGCTATCACCGAGTTTCTTTTGAATACGCACTGCTTTTTCGATGTCGGATAGCGCAATATTGGATGTTTGCAGCAATAATTGCACAAACTGAGCACCCGGTTGACCTGTTAATGTTTGGTTGAGGCTTTGTATTTGTCGTTCGCGCGAATCCGTCATGCAGGCTCCTTATATGATTAGCAACGTATAACGTTGAGCATAACAAGTGCCAAGAATGCTTGTGCATCTAAAGTGAGGGCGCTAACCTCGTCTTCATCATGCCAACTATCCGTTTCAAAGATAAAGATTACGACTGCCCAAACAGCGAAAATCTATTAGATAGCTTAAATCGACAGGGGGCAAACTTGCCTTTTAGCTGCTGTGCTGGTCATTGTTGGACGTGTATGAGCAAAGCCACACAGGGGCAACCCCCAGCAGCATCTCAAGCAGGGCTTAAAGATACACAAAAAGCACAAGGTTACTTTCTGCCCTGTGTCTGCAAGCCTGAAATGGATTTACATATAGAAGCTATGCGAATCACATCGAGCAAGTGGCAAAGCACGGTCATACAAAAAAGCCAACTCAGTGATACGGTAGTACGCCTGCGCCTGCAAAAACCTGCTGCATTCACCTACCATGCAGGTCAATATGTCGCTTTTTTTCAACAGGGAAAGCAACGTTGTTACTCTTTGGCAAGCATCAACAGTGAGCCGCTATTAGAGTTTCATATACGTCGTGTTCCTGAGGGCAAGGTGAGCACATGGTTATGTGATGAGGTGCAAGAAGGTGATCAGCTGCATTTTTCAGATGTGCGTGGTGATTGTTTTTATATACCCAATAGTCAGCCTTTATTATTGCTTGCTACAGGCACTGGTCTTGCGCCTTTGTATGGCATCATGCGGCAAGCCATCACACAGCAACACCCTGCGCCTATACACATATTTCATAGCTGTAACGATGTGGAATCCTTGTATTATCGCCAAGAGTTGGCTGCCATCAGTGCCCAATATGCCCATGTCACATATGATAGTTGCGTGGTTGCGGCAACGCAGCAAGGTGATGTTTTGCAGGGAGATATGGTGCAGCTATTGCAGCAATCTCAATATGACTGGGCAGCTGATGATTGGGCAGGGTGGCGGGTGTATTTAAGTGGTAAACCTGATATTTTGGATCAACTGCGTTTGCTTTGCTTGCAAAAAGGCGTACGTAATATGGATATATATGCCGATGCTTTCACATAAATGATTGAAGTCAGCTATACCTGCTTGCCTATGTAAAAAAATATACCCAGAGTCAGGCGCAGAAGGCAGGCACAAAAAAAGCGCGGCTATTGCCACGCTTTTTGTTTAAACGAATCAACTTTAAAGTTGAAGGTTTATTGTGGTACCACGTTTTCAGCTTGTGGACCTTTTTGACCTTGTACAACTTCCATAGTCACTTTCTGACCTTCTTCTAAAGAACGGAAACCTTCACTATTGATAGCAGTGTGATGAACGAATACGTCATCTCCGCCATTTTGCTCGATAAAACCGAAGCCTTTTTCATCATTAAACCACTTAACTGTTCCTTCAACTTGATTGGACATGTGTCTTTCCTCTTTCATGTAAAACTATATTAATATATTCATTGGCTTTTCTAAGACCCATCCATTCAACAAACAAACGAACAATCATCAAAATAATCACAATGAACGCCGCCATCATGCGAACATAAAACATGAAGGTCAAGTGATTTATTCTTACCCTACAATCAAACTACCCATCAAGCAGTAACATGTGGCATGCTCTGTATAGGTTTAACGTTGCTGTAGGCTTTGGTCTGCCTGATATAAAAATGAGAGTAATTCAGCCACCAACTGGTATGCTTCTTCAGGGATTTCTTGCCCAACGGGGACTTGAGCCAATAAACTGGCAAGTTGGGCATCGTTATGAATATGCACATCATGTTCACGGGCTAAAATCAGAATCGCCTTGGCAATCTCACCAACACCTGCAGCCATCACCCGTGGCGCACCGCCCATACCATGATCATAAGCCAAAGCCACGGCAGCTTGTTGTGATTGCGCTTGCTCTGATGATGGCTGTTCTGCTGTTGATGG
>JAUZQU010000223.1 GCA_030950835.1 Mariprofundaceae bacterium
TTTACCTGTGTTGGTGGGTCAATAAGGTGAAATGTATGCGGGCGGATATTCCATTTCACCAATCAAATTTTGACCTTGAAAGTTTGGTTGGTTATTTCTTTATGATTGCGAATACGCCATAAATTCAATATTCACATAAGCCACTTTGTTTAAAAAGAACATCTTCGGTGAACATCTTCGGGGTCTGGTCTATCATTGTATTAAGTTAGAAAAAATGTACACTTAGCTCATAGTTACATCGTGAGGGGGGAAGCAAATGGATGGTATAATAATAGACCAGACCCCGATGTTTTCTTACAAAAAGGTGTTTTCAAGGGAAACTACTCACCAATCGGGTTCGGCCAACAAACGGTTCAGATCGTGGCTCGCTTTGCTCTCACAATCTAACCTTATTCGTTAGAGAGGGACGTGCTACCGCACGCCCCTCAACTAAAGCGTTATGCCTTTAATTCATCTTGATAATAATTTTAAAATGGTCTAAATTAGGCACTGTTTTATAGTTTTATTATGTGAGGAATTAATATGAGGCAGGTTTTATCTAGTTATTCTGCAAGCATTTCAGAATTGAAAAAAAATCCTACAGCGTTATTAAACGATGCGGAGGGTTCTCCTATTGCAATTTTAAATCATAATACGCCAGCAGCTTATTTTGTTCCTGCTGAAACTTATGAATGGTTAATAGATAAATTAGAAGATTTTGAGCTGGCTCAAGTTGTAAGAGATCGAGCCGATGAAAAAAAGGAAGCAGTAGAAGTAAGTCTTGATGAGTTATAAACTCAAGTTTCTACCAAGTGCAATAAAAGAATGGAAAAAGTTAGCTCCACCTATTCAAAAGCAATTCAAAAAGAAGCTAACTGAGAGGTTAGAATTTCCTCATAATCCAGCAAGTAAATTGCGTGGATTTAAGAATGTTTATAAAATCAAACTTCGCTCTATAGGCTATCGATTGGTTTATGAAGTCAATGATTTTGAAGTTGTTGTGTATGTTATCGCAATTGGAAAAAGAGAGCGAGGGTTGGTGTATGCAAAGGCAGAAGAGCGAAAGTAGGCATAACGAATAAGGTTAGATTGTGAGAGCAAAGCGAGCCACGACTGAACCGTTTGTTGGACGAGCCCGATTGGTGAGTAGCTTTCCTTGAAAATACCTTTTTGAGTTTCACTTCTTTTAAGGAAGTTGGGGTCGGGTCTATTATTGTGCCATTCATTTAGCGAATGAATGGTACAATAATAGACCAAAAAATAACGTGGTCATTTGGTAGCGTGGTATTATCGACGATATGCCTAACTTTGAGAGCAATCAAATGCTTGGGCGGTCAAAAGTTAAGTTTTGCTGTTGAATATGGGCAAAAGAGCGGGAAAATTTAGCCCATGACCATTGTTTCCCAGGGTCCCATTTGCGTGTTGGGGCGACATCTTGATGTCCGATGATGCGGTTTTGCTGAATTTGTGGGTGTTTTTGCATTAAACAGCGGCATAAACGGGCAGTTTCGGTGTATTGTTGTTGGCTAAAGCTTTGCCGCTCATCACCAATCATCTCAATACCAATGCTGTAGTCATTACAATCATGCTTGCCCTGCCATGATGATTCCCCTGCATGCCAAGCGCGTTGTGGGGTGTGTACAAACTGGGTGATTTCTCCATTTCTGGCTACGACAAAGTGGGCGGAAACTTGCACGTCTTGTAGCGCTGCCAAATTAGGCTGGGCTTGGTGATCGAGGTTGCCTTGAAATAAATCGAAGACATATTGCGTTGAAAAATGTCCATCAGGCAGGGAAATGGCATGTAAAACGATCATGTCGATCACCGCCTGTTCAGGTCTGGCTGAATAATGCGGTGAGGGTAAAAAGGGGATGAGTTTAGGGGCTGACATTGCCTACAAACCGTGCGTTAAATTCACTTTCAGGCATCATCACAGGGTCAACAGCGCCCATGTCTTGTACGGTTTTCCATAATATTTCTGCTTCACTTTCAGGCAAGGCTGGAAAGATGAAGCGGTAAGTGGGTATGGTTTTGGTATGTTTTTCGTAGGTGTAAGGCTGCATGGTTTTATCCAATACCACTTGCCGTTCTTTGGCATATTGAGCGATGAAAAAACGCCCTAAACCCAACATATATTGCCCATCATCTTGTTTTAAGATGTCTACATCCGTAATCTCCCATGTGTGTTTGGCTTTTTGGGCTTGGCTTTTGGCTGCAAAACGACGCGGATCATCAAAAACATGCAGTGAAACGGCTTCTTTACGTTTTAAAACAATGGCTTCTAAGCTTTTCTCCTGCAAACGACTTTGAAACTCTTCCACCGCCTTATCCCAGACCATACGCCGCGTTAAGACGCGCCACTTTTCTTGTTTCATGGTTGCCGAATCAGGGCGCTCAGGCAGCCAAGCACGTACGTCAACCTGCTCGGTTAAAGTGTCTTCGGGCAACCAAACTTGCCAAGTCAGCCAAGCCATCATGATTACCGCAACTATGCCTAATACCTGTTTGAGTGCTTTCATATAAAGTGCCTTTTTGCGAGAATGAGTAGACCTTTGAGCGTTAAATAGGGTTCGAACAGCTTGATATGAGGCATATCATCGAGCAAACGTGAAGCTAAACCGCCTGTGGCGATGATATGGGCATCTGCGTATCCATCTTCGGCGAGCAAACGTTGGCTAATACCATTCAAACCATCCACTGCCGACCAATATACCCCCGCCTGCATGCTGCTCACGGTATCACGTCCAATTAAATCTTGCACAGGAGCAAGGGCAATTTCAGGCAACTTGGCTGCGCGTTGACACAGTGCCTCAAGCGCGACTTCAATGCCTGGAATAATCAAACCACCCACATAATGTCCATCTGCTGAAATCACATCAAAGGTGGTCGCCGTACCACAGTCTAAAACAATGGCAGGGCAACCATAAAGATCACGAGCAGCTACCGCATTGGCAATACGATCTGCGCCGACCTCACGCGGATTTTTGTAATCAATGGCTAAACCTGTTTTGACCTCTGCTGAACCTACAAAAGCTGCATCTTGGGCGCAGGTTTGCAGACATGCTTCCTGCAAAACCGCATCTAAGTGGGGCACTACGCTGGCAATCATGATGCCATCCAAAGCCTGTGCATCCAATTTAAATTGGGAAAACATGCCATATAATTGCCAGCTTAGCTCATCCGATGTAAGGTGATGGTTGCTGGATAAACGCCAGTGCGCTTGCAGCTCATCACCATGGTACAAACCAAATACCATTTGCGTATTACCCACGTCTACGGTGAGAAAACGGGTTTTTTTAGTCATGATTTTCCATCCAATAGTGAGACATCGCCAGCAATGATAAGCCGTTCTTGTCCATTAACCAACAAGCGTAATGCGCCATCATCTGCCAAACCTATCGCCGTGCCTTGAATATAGTGCTGACCATCGGATACGGATACCTGCTGTTGCGATGCTACATGTGCTGCCCACCAAGCTTGGCGTACAGGGGCAAAACCTTCATGAAGAAAACGGGTGTACCACTGCTCTAAGCTGCTTAATATGGCTTGCACTACGTCTGCTTGTTCAACCTTGTTTTGGGATGCGCTTTGTAAATCGGTTGCGGGCTGGTTGATGTCTTGCGGCCAACCATGTTGTGGCGCAGAGATGTTGATACCCATACCCAAAATCACTGCTTTAACTTGCCCTTGTCGGCAGCGCATTTCGGTTAAAATGCCCGATACTTTTGCTCCATGAATCAACAAATCATTGGGCCATTTAATGCGAATATCAGGGGTAAATGTGGATAATGCTTGATGCAAAGCCACGGCAGTCAGCAATGATAGCTTGGGCACATCAGCCGCTGCAATGTGGGGGCGCAACAATACTGTCATCGCCAAAGCATGTTCAACCGTATGCCACTTCCGACCCAAACGCCCTTTACCTGCTGTTTGCTCTTGGGCAATGATCACCAAACCTTCTTTGGCACCACTTTCCGCTTGGCGCATGGCTTCTAGGTTGGTGGAGTCTACACTAGCGAAATACTGGATATTAAAATGCATGGTTTATGGCTCTGCTTTTCTATAAGGCGACCAAATGAGCATAGTCGTAGCTTGATTTGTATGAGGAAATAGAGCGCAGAAGCGTTGCCTCTTTATTTTTTGTTTATACATTTTTTGGTGCAAATATAATGATTGCCATACCGATTAATGCAACTGAAGCACCAGCAATATCCCAAGTGGAGGGTTTGATTCCATCCACACTCCAGAGCCAAAGCATAGCGACAAATATGTACACCCCGCCATACGCGGCATAAACTCTACCCGCCGCTGTTGGGTGAAGTGAGAGTAACCATACAAAAAGTACCAAACTCAAAGCGGCTGGAATCAATAACCAAATACTTTTCCCTTGCTTGAGCCACAGATATGGAAGGTAACAACCAACGATTTCTGCCACTGCAGTCATGAAAAATAAGCTGATGGTTTTTAGTTCAAACACGTGAAATTCTCTCTAGTATTGGTGTTCATGTAGAACTACAGAATATAGCGCGATAAATCTTCGCTTTCGGCGGTTTCACCCAAACAATTACGCACATAATCTGCATCAATCAGCAACAAACGCTCTTGTCGTTCACAAGCATCAAAGCTGACTTCATCCAACACACGCTCCAATAAAGTATGTAAACGTCTGGCACCGATGTTTTCGGTTTTTTCGTTGACTTGCACAGCGATTCTTGCCAATTCGGCAACACCTGATTCGGCAAATTGAAGATCGATGTCTTCGGTTGCCATTAAGGCTGTATATTGCAGGGTTAAGGCGGCTTCTGGCTCGACTAAAATGCGGCGAAAGTCTTCTTCTTCCAATGATTTAAGGTGAACACGAATGGGAAAACGCCCCTGTAATTCAGGCACCAAGTCTGAAGGTTTACTCAAATGAAAAGCACCCGATGCAATGAACAAAATATGGTTGGTATTGACTAACCCATGTTTGGTGCTGACACATGTGCCTTCGACCAAGGGCAGCAAGTCACGCTGCACACCTTCACGCGAAATATCGCCGTTGGCACCTTCACGGTGGGTAATTTTGTCAATTTCATCCAAGAATACAATGCCTGCATTTTCGGTGCGTGAAATGGCTTCTTCTTTGATTTTATCGTTATCAATGAGGTTGTGCGCCTCTTGTTGTTTTAATACTTCCAAAGCATCGGCAATGCTCATGCGTTTTGTTTTTTTCTTCTCACCCAGCAGACCACCCAACATATCTTTGATGTCTGTGCCCATATCGTCGTTGGGATTGTTGGAAAACACTTGCATGATAGGTGTTTCGTGCTGTTCAGGCACATCAATTTCAACTTGACGTTTATCCAGCTCACCCAACCGCAACTTCTGACGCATTTTTTCGCGTGAATCACGTTTAGGGCTGGGGGCATCAGCAGACACAGGGCGACCTTGTTCTTCCACAGGACGAGGAATTAAAATATCCAGCAAATGTTCCTCTGCGGCCTTTTCTGCACGCACTTTAACCTTCAAAACATGTTCATCTTTAATCATTTTCAGCGCGGTATCGAGCAAGTCGCGAATGATGGATTCTACATCACGCCCCACATAACCAACTTCGGTATATTTGGTGGCTTCGACTTTAATGAATGGTGCTTGGGCTAACTTTGCCAAACGGCGTGATATTTCGGTTTTACCCACACCTGTAGGCCCCATCATCAGAATGTTTTTGGGTGTAATTTCTTCGCGCATAGGCGTAGGGACTTGTTGTCTGCGCCAGCGATTGCGCAAAGCAATAGCCACAGCACGTTTGGCATCATATTGACCAACAATAAAGCGGTCTAACTCGCCAACAATTTCGCGTGGCGTCATCATCTTTTCTTGGATGTCTGTATTCATGATTCTTCCTTGGTAACTACAATTTCTTGGGGTAAGGCATGGCTTAAAAAACCCGTGTTGGACATGCTTAAACCATAAGCACCCGCCAAGCCAAACACTGCAATATCACCTACATCAGCAGCTTCAATGAATACATCATTGGCAAGTTTGTCGGCACTGGTACACAGAGGGCCACCAAAATATACAGATTCTTGGCGCACGGATTCTTGGGCTGCAAAAAGTTTATCTCTGCCTAAAGAGACTATGCCCATAGGATGATTGATTGCCAAGGCAGCAGGGCGACGGAAATGGTTGATACCACCAGCACAGACCAGTTGTTTTTTACCACGGCTGGTTTTAATGTCGATAATTTCAGTGCAAAACCAACCACAGTCAGCAGCCAGCCAACGCCCCAACTCCAAGACAAAATGTCGCCCTTCAAAGCCGTAGTCCTGAATCATTTTGGAAAGACCTATGGCATAAGCTTCAGGGTCGAAATCGTTATTTTCTTCTAAATAGTCTACACCAAACCCACCACCAAAATCAATGATGTCGCATTGAACACCTGCATATTGTTGTTCGATACGCTGGGTTAAATCAAAGACCAGTTGGCAGTTGTGCAATAAATCATCCACATTCAACACACCACTAGCAGCATAGACATGTAAACCATGGAAATTCAAATGTTCCAAGGCTAAAATCTGAGGTAAAGCTACATCCAACTGTTCTTCATCAATGCCAAACTTCTTAGAGCCACCTGAAAAGGTGGTTTGGGCATCATGGATGTCAAAATTGGCGTTAATACGCAGCAATACATCTTGTTTTTTGCCTAAATCGGCACAAACTTGGTTCAAACGATACGCTTCCACCAAAGATTCGATATGAATGGTGCGTACACCGTGTTGCACGCTCCACTGCAGCTCTTCTATGCTTTTTCCTGGGCCTGTATAAATCATTTGCTCGGCATGAAAACCTGCTTTGATGGCTTTATTGGCTTCACCCAAGCTGGCAATTTCAATGCCTGTGACCTGTTCTTCAATGGCAGCGGCGAGAAATGCAGGGTGTGGATTGGCTTTCATGGCGTAAAACACTTCTACACCTGCAGGCATCAAACGTTTTAAACAGTTGATTTTCCTGCGCATTCGGCTCATCTCATAAAGATAAACGTTCAATGTTTGCCCTTGTTTTGCCTGTTGACGCAGGCTGTGTTCAATAACTGAAGGAATGATCATGCGCCAAGTTCACCACAAAGCTTGGTGCAGACCAAGCAGCAATGTGTGTAGGGGGGTGCGCCTAATGTTGGCTTAGGCAGAACGTTTTTCTAAATGCGCAATACGCACAGGTGCTGGAGGGTGAGAATCATGCCATGCTGAATACCATGCATCAGGGGTCAACGTGGCTGCATTATCCTCATACATTTTGACCAAAGCGCTGATTAAATCATCTGCATTGGCGTGTTCTTTGGCATAATCATCGGCTTCAAATTCATGTTTGCGTGAATACATACTCATGATAGGTGACAAAACAAATGTAAACGCAGGCATGACCATCATAAACAAGATAAGCAAGACATAATCCGACGCTTGACTCACCCCAAGGGCTTGATAAAACCACAATTGCTCTGAAAACCAGCCCATGAGCGCAAAACCAGCAAAAAAGATAGAAAAAGTCAGTAACATACGTTTTTTGATGTGATTACGTTTGAAATGACCCAGTTCATGGGCGAGTACAGCCAAGGTTTCTTGGGTAGAAAGTTGATCTAGGAGTGTATCAAAGAAAACGATACGTTTACTTTTGCCAAAACCTGTAAAATAAGCATTGCCATGACTAGAACGTTTTGAACCATCCATTTGATACAAACCATTGCTTTCAAAACCACAGCGTTGTAACAAAGCTTCAATGGCAGCTTTGAGTTCGGCATCTTTCATGCCTTCAAATTTGTTGAATAAAGGCGCAATAAAAGTGGGGTATAACCACATCATCAACACAGCAAAGCCAACCCAAACAGCCCAAGCCCATAACCACCACAGCTCACCTGCACTTGCCATCAGCCATAGAATCACCGCAATAAGGGGGGTAGCGATGAGTAACATCAGTAAGGTATTTTTGCACATATCGCTGAAAAAGATCTTGGCAGTCATTTTGTTAAAACCAAAACGTTCTTCAAGCACAAACGTTTGATAGATGGAGAAAGGAATGTCCAAAAGGCTGCTCAATACTGAGAAAACAAGGATAAAAGCTACGCCTGTTTGCAAAGCTGACCAATCCAAGCTGCGCATAGCATCATCCAGACATGCCAGACCACCGCCTAATGTCCAAAACAATAACAAACCAAGCCCATAAAGCCCCGCCCATGTGCCAACTTTAAGCTTGGCAGTGGTGTAGTCGGCTGCTTTTTGGTGCGCCTCTAATGAAATAATGCCCTCAAAACGTGGGGGTACTTGGGCGCGATGTTGTTGCACGCTTTGTTGTTGTCGGCGATCTAAGTAAAAATCAATCAGGGTTGAAAGCAATAAGGCGCAAAGGAATATCCAAGTAAATGTTAACATGGGCGAACCCTAACAAGGGTGATGCGGTTGTCATCTTTGTTGCTAAGTCAGGGTGGTTAATCTGCTATTTTAACCGTCCAAAGTGACCAGTGTTGAACTGGGTCAGCTTGGGGTAATTGTGGATTACGATTGCTGTGAAAAATCAGTGTCTCGTCATTCAACCAAGCAGGGCCACCATCGATGACGCCTAAACCAGAGGTGATCACGTGTTGTGTGCCTGTGTTGAGGTCTAAGGTGTAGATGAAGGTTTGTTGAATGTCGCCCAAACTATCGCGATTGGAGACAAAGGCGATTTTTGTAGCATCGGCATTAAACGTGGGCTCAAGGTCAGCATAGGGGTTACGGGTGAGGCGTTTTAAGCCTGAACCATCACTGTTTTGCAGCCAAAGGTCGAAATTACCGTTGTTTTCACGAACAAACACGATTTTCTTGCCATCATGGCTAATATCAGCATCAAAACCATCGCCCAACATACGTAAAGCAGGTTTGTCTTTGCTGAAGGTAAACAAACGTGGCGCTTGGAATTTACTGGTTACACCTATTGTGCTTTCAGGGTAACCATTGCGAAACGCCCAATACTTTTCATGGTACATACGCCAAGCTTGCCCTAATAATTGGTGGTGCAAGCTACCATCCACTTGTTGGCTGTTGATGCGGGCGCGGCGTGTGTTTTCAAAAGTATTGTCAAAGACCCAAGTTTGACCATCCGCTGTGGCTTGCAAATGGTTGGGCAACATGCCGTTGTGGAAAATAGCAGGGGCAAGCGTTTGCTGGCTGGAAGTTAAGGATAACCAAGGGGTGAGGTAACCAAGGCGATTGCTGATATAAGCGATATCACCATTTTCTAAGGCAACGCCAAAACGAATGACTGTCTGCCCCGATGTGGCGCTGATGTCTTTGGCGGCACCAGCAATATCATGCTTAGAAAGCCGCATCACCTGATACCTTTGGTGAACACGTTGCGAATAGACCAAATAATCCCCTGCAACATCAGGGTATATCATGTCCGCATTGGGGCTGTGAAACATGGGTGATATGGGGTTAGCTGCGAAAAGGGTGGTGGTGATGAGTAGTCCGCAGATGAGAAGGGTGAGGCGCATGTTGATGTTCTCCTTGGGTTGGTGAAGATTAAAGGTACGGCTAGAAGACCGCACTTTCGTGATAGAGAAGCAAGATTGCCAGTTATTTTTTATATGTAGAGGACAAGTGAATTATAGAAACTTGCAATTTTATGTTTGTTTCATCATTCTTCGCGTCGTTAAAAGTGGGCTGCGGCTCGCTTTTTTTGTTTTTAGGCAAAGTGATATGGTGGTGAAGTGGCTGATATTGAAACAATAATCAAAGATTTGGCGATGCCGATTGTAGATGAATTGGATATTGATTGGATGGGTGTTGTTGTGTCTGGTTCGCGGGAATCGCGTTTGATTCGGGTGATTGTGGATCGTAAAGGCGGCATTGGCGTGGAAGCGTTGCGTCGTTTGAGTAAAGGTTTGTCGTTGCAGTTGGATGTGGAAGACTTGATTCCAGGTAAATATCATTTGGAAATCAGTTCGCCAGGTTTGGATTGGCCTTTGACTACCGTGGCGGACTTTAAACGTTATGCAAATGACTGGTTACGGGTAAAGTTTGAAAATGGTTCTACGCTGGAAGGGGAAAACCTTGGTGTAGATGAAGCAGGTGAAGTGTTAAGCTTGAGAATTCGTGGGGAAGAACAAGCGATATGTTTGGCTGAAACACATTTGGTGATTCGCTCGGTTAACTGGGGTGAAATTTCAGGCAAGGCGAAACGTAAAAAAACGAATAAAAAGAACAAGTCATAGGTGAAAATGATGAAAGGTTTGAATAATGAATGCTGATATGTTGCAAGTTGCAGATGCTGTAGCACGTGAAAAATCCGTGGAGCGTGAGCTGGTGCTTGAGTCTATGGAACAAGCGTTAAAAACAGCGGCACGTCGTACTTATGGCACTAAAGTTGTCGAAGCAAAAATTGATAGAGTGACGGGTGAGATTTCACTTTTTCATGTGCGTACGGTGGTGGAAGAAGTTGAAGATGAAGAAAATGAGCTGAGCCTAGAAGAAGGTAAAGCTTTGGATGCGGCGGCTGATGTTGAGACTTCATTTCGTGAGCCTTTAGCGCCTATCACTTTGGATAGGGTGGCAGCACAAACGGCAAAACAAGTCATCAACCAGAAGATTCGTGAAGCAGAACGTGCGCGTGTGGTAGCAGAGTACGAACCGCGTGTGGGTGAGATTGTTGTTGGTATCGTCAAACGCGTAGAGCGTGGCAATGTGTATGTCGATTTGGGTCGTGGTGAAGGTGTGATGTATCGCGAAGATTTATTGCCGCGTGAGTCTTTTCGTCAAGGCGACAGGGTGCGCACGTATTTGCGTGAAGTACGCAACCAACCTAAAGGTGCATTGGTATATTTGTCGCGTGCAGATGCGGGAATGGTATTGAAGTTGTTTGAACAAGAAGTCCCTGAAATTCAAGATAACTTGGTAGCGATTCAAGCGATTGCGCGTGACCCTGGTTCGCGTAGTAAAATCGCTGTGGTGTCTACAGATGTGGGTGTTGATCCTGTGGGTGCTTGTGTGGGTATGCGTGGTTCGCGTGTGCAGGCTGTAGTGAATGAGCTGCATGGCGAAAAAGTGGATATTATTGAGTGGACAGAAGACCCTGCTGCATTTGTAGTGAATGCTTTGGCACCTGCGGAAATTGAGCGGGTATTGGTAGATGAAGACAGTGGTTCGATTGAAGTGGCTGTGGCCGAAGATCAGCTAGCGATTGCGATTGGCAGACGTGGGCAAAACGTACGTTTGGCATCGGAGCTTACAGGCTGGAATGTTGAAATCATGACTTTGGGTGATGAAAAACAAAAACGTGAAGAAGAAGTTGCAGTTGCTAAAGAAGCCTTCATAGGCGGATTGGATATTGATGAAGACTTCTCTTTATTGTTGATTGCGGAAGGTTTTATGAGCCTTTCTGACTTGGCATATTGTGCAATTGATGAATTGACGGCAGTTGAAGGCATTGAAGAAGAGTTGGCGCAAGAGTTGCAAAAACGGGCGCGAAACAGTTTGTTGGATTCAGCGCTTGAAGAAGAAGGTGAAGGCAAAAAAGCGGTTGCGCTGTTGGATGTAAAAGGTATGACACGCGAAATTGCGGAAGCTTTGTCTGCGCAAGGTTTGGTAAGTGCCAATGCTTTGGCGGATGCGGCAAGTGATGAGATTGAAGCGATTGAAGGCGCGGATGAAGCGCAGTTGAACGATTTGATTATTGCCGCGCGTGAAGCTTGTGGATGGTTTGACTAAATATTGAATGCGCCAATGCATAAACCATCGCAGCGCACTTGTTTTGCTTGTCGTTCAAGCCAAGACAAGACAATATTGTTGCGTTTGGTGGTGGATGAACAAGGTTTAATTTGGCCTGATTTGTTGGCGAAATTGCCAGGTCGTGGTGTGTATTTATGTATGCAAAACGCATGTTTGACTAAGCTGTCGGACAAACGATTGCAGGTGTTAAAGCGTGACTTTTCGCCGCAGTTGCCACAATTAGAGGCGTTGATGTATCGATTGTCTGATATGCTGGCGCTTCGGGTAACGCAGTTGATGAAGGGTATGAAGAAACGTTCGGCTGTAGGTCGTGATGCTGTGATGCATCAATTGTGGGGAAAATCGCCTGTGTTGTTGATGTTTGCAGCAGATGCTGGCGCGGCGTTGTTAAGGCAAGTCAAAGATGCCGTGGCAAAGCGAGATGTGACATGTAAAAAAGAAGCTGCACGAACAAAAGTGCTGGTTTCAACGTTGGATGCCCAAGCTTTAGGTTTGATTTTGGGTAGAGATAAAGTTTCGGTTGTGGCTTTTACAAAGGAAAATCCTTTGGCGAAGTTGCAGCAATTTTGTGTTTGGCAAGAGCAGCTTGAGAAAGCGGGTTATTGTGCAAGCAACAGGGAAAGCAAGGTAACAAATGGCGAATAAACGAGTGCTTGATTTGGCGAAAGATTTGGGTGTAACTGCAGAAGATGTGCAGAGCGCAGCAAAAGATTGTGGTGTGGCAGCGAGTGGGCCGACCAGCAATCTAGATGGCGATGATGTGGGTAAAATAACCACAACATTAAGCTCTAAACAGGATAAAAAACCTAAGGCAAGCACTACGCTGACTTTGGGTAAACCGCTGTCTACAGCAGGTGCGCGAGGTTCGGATGGTGGTAGCCATTCGGTTGAAGTCTCTGTGCGCAGACGACGCGGTCGTGTATCCACGGCTGGGGCACCAACAGTGAATAACCCAACTACGGTTAAGCAGCCCAGTTTGAAGCCCGCAGAGCAAGCGCAGCAAGCTATGAAAAAAGCTGAGGCGAGCGCGCAACTCCAGCAGTCACAAAAGCAAAAAGAGCAGCCTAAGACCCCGCAAGCCGCTCAGCAAAATACCCCTCAAAAAGCTGTTCCCAAAGAAACAGTAGCGCAAGCTAAAGTTGTGGTGACAAAAACCGCAAAACCGCAAGCAACGCGACCTGTAGTGTCTAAAAAAACAGTCGTTAAAAGAGAGGGTGGCAAGGTAGCTGTAAAAGCAACAAGTGGAAAAAGCTTGCCTAAACCAAGTGTATCACCAGCGAAACTTGCTGCTGAAAAAATGGTTGCTTTGAAAGCGAAAAAGACGGAAGAGCAGGCAGCACAACGTAAAAAACGTAAAGATGCACGTAGCCAGCGCAATATTGAACAACGCACTCGAAATGCTGGAACAGGAAACACGAATCAACCACGCGAGCGCCGCGAAGGTTTGCCAACACGTGCTCCATCAGCGCGACCAGAGCGTGACAATCGTACGCCTAGACCTAAACCTAAAACAGGTGGCCCGCGCACTACGATTCGCACAGGTTTAACACCTGCACAGATTGCAGCGTCTAAAGCGCCGCGTTCATCGATTAAACAAATTGAAGATAAAATCACCAAAGATCGCCGTAGTCAGCGCTCGAACAATCGTGGCGCTCCAGGGCAACGACCGAATCAAGGGCGACCAGGGAGCACTACACCTGCCAATGTAGGTGTGCGTCGTACACCTTCGGTCGCTGTTGGGCCAGTGGAACAAGCTGCTGTACCAGCAGGACAAAAGCGTAGGCCAATGCAAGGGCGACATCAAAAGCGTAGGTTATCGCCTGCTGAAAAAGCAGCGCGCAGAGATTATTCCTCGAAACGTCATCAATCACTCACGCCAGAGCAAGAAGAGCGTATGGCACGTTTGGCGAAAGGTGGCAGCCGCTTTAAAAATACCATTACCAAAGACGATGATGCGTTTGTAACGCGTGATGTGGAAGTGATGGATGGTATGGTGGTATCTGATTTGGCAGCCAAAATGGCCGTGAAGTCGGTGGATTTGGTGAAGAAATTATTCGAGATGGGTCAAATGATTACCATCAACGATAGTTTGGATGCGGACACGGGGATGTTGATTGTGGAAGAGTTCGGACACAAACCCAAGCTTATCAATGAAGCAGCTGTGGAAGATGTATTGATTGCTGAAGTCGAAGAAGATGAAGACATTCTTACACCTCGCCCACCAGTTGTGGTGGTGATGGGGCATGTGGATCATGGTAAAACATCGATTCTTGATGCTTTGCGTAAAGCGACTGTGGCAGAAGGCGAAGCTGGTGGTATTACACAGCATATTGGCGCATACATGGTCAAACTTGACAGTGATGAACGCGTGGTATTTGTGGATACACCTGGTCACGAAGCCTTTACAGGTTTGCGGGCACGTGGTGCGAAATTAACGGATGTGGCGGTATTGGTTGTTGCTGCGGATGATGGTGTGATGCCACAAACTGTAGAAGCATTGAACCATGCTAAAGCTGCGGGTGTGCCGATTATTGTAGCCATCAATAAAATGGATAAAGACGGTGCTGACCCTGAAATGGTCAAGCGTCAACTTTCTGAACATGGTTTGATTTCAGAAGACTGGGGCGGAGACACTATCTTTGTGAATGTTTCAGCGCGTACGGGCGAAGGTTTGCAAGACTTGCTTGAAATGTTGGCATTACAAACGGAAATCCTTGAGCTTAAAGCCAACCCTGATCGTATTGGTCGTGGTGTGGTGATTGAGTCACGCTTGGACAAAGGGCGTGGGCCAGTAGCTACAGTGTTGGTACAAAATGGTACCTTCAAGAAAGGCGATATTGTGGTCGTAGGTTCAGTGATGGGTAAAATTCGTGCCATCGTGGATGAAAATCATGTGCAACATAAAACAGCTGGGCCTTCGATTCCTTTTGAGTTGATTGGTTTAGGCTCGGTGCCTGAAGCAGGTTTGGAAATTGTAGCGGTGGAAACTGAACGCCAAGCCAAAGATATTATTAGTTATCGTAAAGAGAAACAGCGTCAACAAGGCGTGACCAGTGATAAACGTGCAAGCTTGGATGATTTGTTTGCGGATATGGCAAGTGGTATTGCTGAAGTGCCTGTATTGATTAAAGGTGATGTGACGGGTTCTGTGGAAGCTATGGCTGAATCATTGGCCAAAGCGGGTACGGATGAAGTACAAGTGAAAGTGGTGCATAAAGCCATTGGTGGCATTACCGAATCGGATATTATGTTGGCATCTGCGGCGAATGCGATTGTGATTGGTTTTAATGTTCGCCCTGAGACAAAAGCGAAGAAACTAGCGGCACAAGAAGGCGTGGATGTTCGTTTCTATAAAGTGATTTATGATGCGATTGATGAAGTGAAAGCGGCGATGGCTGGTAAACTTTCACCAGATGAAGTGGAGAAAGTCATCGGTTCTGCTGAAGTTAGAGAAGTGTTTATTGCGCCTAAGATTGGTGCGATTGCAGGTAGTTACGTGACCGATGGTTATGTGACGCGTGGCTCTAAAGTGCGTGTGTTGCGTGAAGGCGTGTTGGTTTATGATGGTGAGTTGGCTTCATTGCGTCGATTTAAAGATGATGTGCGTGAAGTTAAAACAGGTTATGAATGTGGTATTGGTGTGGAGAAATTCAATGATGTGAAAGTGGGCGATAGCTTCGAGTTTTACATTATTGAGGAAGTTGCGGCTACATTATAAGTCTGATGAAAGCATCCAAAACACCAACACAACAGCGTTTTCAAGCGGATATGCACCGCTTGTTGACCACTATTTTACAACGTGATGTGGAAGACCCTATGTTGTTGGGTCTGAGTTTGACACGTTTTGAAATGACGGATCAGCAAGGGCAAGCGATTGCTTATGTGCATAGCATGTTGCCTATAGAAGAGAAGGAATGTGTGGCACGATTGAACCGTTTGAAGCCACATTTATTGCATATATTACGCAAAGCTATGCCGAAAAAGCGTATGCCTGCTCTTCTTTTTCGTTGGGATGATGCCTTGGATAAAACCCATCAAGTCATGGACACTATGGATGCTTTACATCCCGAAAGCCTGAAGCGCACATGATATTATTGCCACAACAAACATGGCAAGCCGTGGTGACACAGCTTCAATCGGCAAAAAAGGTGATGATTGTTTCTCATCAAAGCCCTGATGCCGATACCATTGGTTCGCAGTTGGCTTTGTTTGATGCTTTGCAAAACATGGGCATAGCTGTGCGTATGTGTAATAGCGATCATGTGCCGCGTATTTGCCGTTATTTACCTTGTTCGGCACAGATTGAAGTGGGAAAAAGTCCAGATGTATCCGATATCGATACGATGATAGCTGTGGATGCGGGTGCCAAATCCAGATTGGGTTTTGATGCTGCTTTTTTTGAGGGTAAAACACTGATCAATATCGACCATCATGCGAGTAACCCTTTGTATGCAGATATCAATGTGGTTAATGCTGATTATTGTGCTACAGGCGCGATGATATTTGATTTGATTCAACATTTGGGTCAAGCTTTAACGAAAAACAGTGCGGTTGCACTTTATGCCGCGATTTTAACCGATACAGCAAGCTTTCAGGTTGAGCGGGTGAGTGCAGATGTGCATCGCATGGTTGCTATCTTGATTGAAGCGGGCGCAGAGCCTGCTGTGGCAGCGCATCATATTTATGATAGCCAGCCTTTGGCGCGGGTTTCTTTATTAACCTTAACTTTACAAACGTTAACCACGGCACATGCAGGGCGTTCAGTATGGCTGCACGTCAACCAAGATATGCTGGATAAAACTGGTGTGGCCTTGGAAGATACAGAAGGTTTTATCGACTTTGGACGTAGTATTGATGGTGTTGAAGTGGTGATATTTATTCGCCCTGATCAAGACAAACGTTGGAAAGTGAGCTTTCGTGGCAAGCATGGGCGTGATGTTGCAGCGTTGGCAGCTCAACTTGGCGGTGGTGGACATCGTTATGCTGCAGGTTGTGCGGTCTCTGGAACCCTTGAAGAAGTGTATGCTCAGCTTCATGCTGTTGTGGATGATACTTTCTCTTGATGCCGCAAACCGAACACCCATGCGGTGTTGTTTTTCTCGATAAACCTCAAGGCTGGACATCGCGCAAAGCGGTGAATTTTGTCATTCGTTGCTTTGCCAAACCCCAACAAAAAAACCGTAAACAACGTCCTAAAGCAGGTCATGCAGGCACTTTAGATCCCTTGGCTACGGGTATGTTGCCGATTTTACTTGGCGAAGCGACCAAGTTTGCATCTATGGGTTTAAATGCTGAAAAATGTTATGAAGTAAGCATAGATTTATCATTTCAAACCAACACTTTAGACCTTGAAGGCGAGGTGTTGCAACGTTGTGCAACAGAGCATGTTGATGAAGATGCTATCCATGCTGTATTAGAGCAATTTCGCGGATTACAACAACAAGTCCCACCTGCTTTTTCTGCGATTAGAGTGGATGGGAAACGCGCCCATGCTTTGGCAAGAAAGGGTGAGGAAGTGATACTAGAAGCCCGAGAAATCACGATACATAAACTTGAATTCCTTTCCTTTTCAGGCTGTATATTGTCCTTGAAGGTAGACTGTAGCAAAGGCACATATATACGCTCTTTGGCAAGGGATATAGGTTTGGCATTGGCTTGTGGTGGTTGTGTGACTGCATTGCGGCGGGTCAGCAGTGGTGGTTGGGCAGAGGCGATGATGGTCAGCGTTGCCGAGCTGGAAGAAAGAAAAGAAGCGTGTATGCTGCCGTTGCCAAAATGGTTAAGGGATTTGCCGACTTTAAGGTTGGATGAGGCAGAGGCAAAACGCTTTGTGCAAGGGCAACGTGTGGTGTTAGCAGATGAAGAAATGAAGGCTGAAACATCGGTTTTGAGTTGTATTCTTTGGCAAGAGACGATGTTAGGCACGGGGACTTTACAAGCCAAAACAGATAGTGATCACGCCAAGGTATTACAACCGCAACGGGTTTTACCTTCAGCACAGGAGATATGGAATGGTTAAACATACAGGTTTAGCGTTATGGATGGTGATGTGTTGTTTAGGTTCTGCGCTGGCGCAAACACCGATAGCAATACCATCGTCTCAAGGTATCACATATAAGGAGCAACAAAAGATGAGTGAAAATATAGTGTATGTAGAATTAGAAGCAGGGCGTGTGACCATTGAATTATACCCAGATGTGGCACCTGCAACCGTGGAAAGCTTTCAAACTTTAGTGCGTAAAGGTTTTTACGATGGTTTAACATTTCACCGCGTGATTGCTGGATTCATGGCACAAGGTGGAGACCCTGACGGCACGGGAATGGGCGGGCCGGGTTTCAAGTTAAAAGCTGAATTCAATGATAAAAAACATGTACGCGGTACGTTGGCGATGGCACGTTCTGGAGACCCTGATTCGGCGGGAAGCCAGTTTTATATTTGTTATGCAGCACAGCCGCATTTGGATGGTCAATATACCATTTTTGGGCAAGTGACTGAAGGCATGGATTTGATTGATGATGTGAAAAAAGGCGACATCATGAAAAAAGTTAGCTTAGCAGAGGACTAAACATGACTGAACAAGACATGTTAGACATGTATGAAGAAGCGGGTGCTTTGTTAAACGGGCATTTTGTGTTGTCCAGCGGCAGACATTCAGCGCGTTATTTACAATCAGCCTTGGTATTGATGCGCCCAAGCAATGCTACAGCCTTAGCAACAGCATTGATTCAAGACATTGACCCTGATGCGTATGATATGGTGGTTGCGCCAGCGATTGGTGGCTTGGTGATTGGGCAGGAAGTGGCACGTCAGTTAGACAAGCCTTTTATTTTCACCGAACGTAAAGAAGGTGAAATGTTGATGCGCAGAGGTTTTTCTATCCCTGCTGAGACAAGGTTGCTGGTGGTGGAAGATGTGATTACCACGGGTGGCTCGGTGCGTGAATGTATTGCTGTGGTGCGTGAACACGGCGGCAAGCCGACCAAGATTTTGGCAGTGGTAGACAGAGCGCCACAACAACAAGGGCGTTTTGATATACCACATCATACGGTGATTGCTTTGGATGTGGAAACATTTGCCCAAGAAGATTGTCCTATGTGCCAAGCAGGCACAGCGGCGATTAAACCTGGTAGCCGAGGTAATGGTTAATGACAGATACATATCAGCCAGTGATACGCTGCTTTGCCTTTGGCGGCGTGGGTGAATTTGGCAAAAATATGATGGTTTATGCTGTGGATGATGATGCTATCATTTTGGATGTGGGTATGGGTTTTCCAGAGCCGGGTCATCATGGTATCAACATTACTATCCCTGATATTTCATCCTTGGATGAGCTGGGATTAAAGATTCATGGCATTGTCTTGACGCACGGGCATGAAGACCATATCGGCGCATTGCCCTTTTTGTTGCCACGTTTAAAACTACCTGTTTGGGGAACACCCATCACTTTGGCCTTGGTCAAAAATAAACTTGCCGAAGTGAACTACAAAGCTGACTTACACCACTTACCTGAAGATGGGACACTCACCCAAGTGGGTACTTTTGAAGTTGAAGCAATCCCTGTGACACACTCGATTATGGATGCTGTTTCGGTAGCCATCCATACGCCTTTGGGTGTGATTATCCATACAGGTGATTTTAAATTTGACCCCTCGCCCCTTGATGGACGTTCTACAGAATTACATCGTTTTGCTAGCCTTGGTGATAAAGGTGTGTTGTTGTTGTGTTCAGACTCTACCAATGCGCCACGAAGTGGCAGTAGCCCTAGTGAAATCAGTGTAGGTGGGCCTTTAAAACAAGCGATTTCGCAATGTAAGGGCAAGGTGATTGTTTCTACCTTTTCCTCGAATATGTTTAGAATCCAACTCATTATCGATGCTGCTTTGGCAACGGGGCGTAAAATTGCTTTTGCAGGACGCAGTTTAGAGAAAAATGTTGAAATCAGCAAAATGATGGGGCGTTTGACCTTACCTGATAGTCAGGTGGTAGACGTGCGTAAAACAGCAGGTATTCCTGACCGAGAATTATTGGTGATTGCCACTGGTTCGCAAGGTGAGTGGAGGGCTGCATTATCACGCATTGCTCAAGATCACTTTAAAAACTTACATTTGGCTGAGGGTGACTTGGTGATTTTCTCATCATCATCGATTCCAGGTAATGAACGGGTGATTGCAGGCTTGTTTAACCATATTTATAGACGTGGCGCACGTATTTTACATGCTGGTCAGGCGCATTTGCATGTTTCAGGGCATGCCCAAGCCCATGAACTCAAAACGATGATTCAACTGACACGTCCAAAATACATGTACCCTGTACATGGCGAATACCGTAACCTGGTGGAACATCAACATCTGGCAGTAGCGACAAATGTGCCTTTTGAGAACACGATTATTGCGGAAAATGGGCAATCTGTGGTGGTCACCGCAGAAAAAATCGAACATGGACCTAAATTCCATGCTGGTGCGGTGTTTGTGGATGACTCTGGGCGTGATGAAGTGGATTATGCAGTCATCAAAGACCGACGTGCCTTGGCAGATGAAGGTATGATTACAGCGATTGTGCTGATTGATCAGCATGAAGGACATGTGATTGGAGAGCCTGAACTGGTGACCCGTGGTGTGTTGCGTAGCGAAGTTTCTGAAGAGACTTTTGATGAAGCAGCCAAAGAATTACGCGTGCATTTGGAGTCGTTTAATCAAGAAACCCTTGCTGATATTGATGCAGCGCGTGAAGAAGTGCGTATTTGGGTGCGCCGCTGGTGCAAACGTAAACTTAGTCGTAGACCTATGGTTGTGACAACCATTATTGAGGTATAAACCTTGAGCCAAGAAGCGACAGACAACCCCGTTCCAGCTGCAACATTGTGGCGTGAGTCTTTGGCTTTGGTGCTATTGGCAGTGTCTGTGCTGTTGAGTTTGGCGTTGTTCAGTTATACAGCAGCAGACCCATCTTTGAACCATGCCACCCAACATGAGCCTGAAAATATTTTGGGTTTGGTGGGTTCATACCTTGCAGATATATGGATGCAATTATTGGGTTATGCCTCTTGGTTGTTGGTCTTGTTGGCCTTGACCTTGTCATACCGTTTGGCAAAACATGTGTTACCTGCGGCAGCTGGTTGGACTTCTTTGTTTTGGTTGCCTTTTGTTTTGGCTGTGGCGGGTCTTTTGGCAGCTTATGCTGATGCGGAAATGTATACACAAGTACCTGCGGGTTTGGGTGGGGCATTGGGTTCGATGTTTGCCCAAAGTTTGAGTTCTGTATTGTATGTGTTGGGTCGTGATTTGGTCTTATGGACCTTGCTCTTGAGTAGCTTTGTGGTGGCTTCACATATTTCTTTGTTGGCAGTATTCAAACAAGCTTGGCTGGGTGTGTGTTGGTTGTGTTTTAAGTTGTTATTGCTGTTGCAAGGTATAAAAACACGCGTGGCTTTACGCATCAAAGCGCGAAAAGAGCGGTTAAAAGGGCGCGAAGAACGCAAAGAAGAAAAAAAGAAACGCCCTGTACATATTGCGGAGTCCGAGCCTGAAATTATCCGCCCAGAAGCGGTTGAAATTGCCCAACGGGTACACATTGAAGAACATCAACCGCAGTTGGATCTGGGTTTGGGTTTGAGTCAACATGATGGTGAGTTTGTGTTGCCATCTTTATCCTTGTTTACGGTGCGCAAAGCGGATGTGAAAACATACAGTGCGGAAGTATTACAAGCGATGTCGCGTATGTTGGAGAAAAAACTGCTGGATTATAAGGTTGAGGGTACGGTGGTTGCCGTACAACCTGGCCCTGTGGTGATTCAGTTTGAGTTTGAGTTATCTCCAGGCACCAAAGTCTCGAAAGTGATTGCCTTACAAGATGATTTGGCGCGTTCGATGTCGGCGCATAGTGTGCGTGTGGCAGGTAATATTCCTGGTAAAAATGCGATTGGTATTGAACTTCCCAATGAAGAACGCGAAATGGTATTCATGCGTGATGTGTTGGCGAGCAAAACATTTGCCAGCAAGAAACATATCTTACCCTTAGCCTTGGGTGTGGATATTGCAGGGCAACCTGTGGTAACCGATTTGGCGAAAATGCCGCATTTGTTGGTGGCAGGTACGACAGGTTCGGGTAAATCAGTCTCTGTGAACACCATGATTTGTTCGATGTTGATGACCCATACCCCTGAACATTTACGCCTGATTATGGTGGATCCCAAGATGTTGGAATTGTCGATGTATGATGATATTCCGCATTTATTGGTGCCTGTGGTCACCAATCCGAACAAGGCTGCGAAAGCTTTGGCTTGGGCAGTGTATGAAATGGATCGCCGTTATCGTTTGATGTCCGAAAGCAAAGTGCGGAATATTGCTGGTTTTAATAAAGCTGCTGCAAGCAACCGTGATAACGGTGAAATAGGTGAGCAAGCTGAACATATGCCCTATATTGTGATATTGATTGATGAGTTGGCAGACTTGATGATGGTAGCAGGCAAGGAAGTCGAGCAATCGATTTGTCGTTTGGCACAAAAAGCGAGGGCAGCAGGTTTACATCTTATTTTGGCAACGCAACGCCCCAGTGTAGATGTGATTACAGGTTTGATTAAGGCGAATTTACCTAGCCGCTTGGCATTTCAGGTGTCATCCAAGATTGATTCACGGACGATTCTTGATCAAATGGGCGCAGAGCAATTATTGGGTCATGGTGATGGACTGTTGTCCAACTTGGGCAAAGATTTAATTCGTGTACACGGCGCTTTCATTGATGATGATGAAGTGATTGCGCTGGTGGAACACCTCAAAAAGCAAGGTGAACCTGATTATCGTATGGAAGTGTTTGATGTGGAGCTTGATGGTGAAGCGGCTGATGGCGCTGAAGATATGGATGATGAGAAAGACAGTAAATATAACGAAGCAGCTGATTTAATTGCTGAAAAAGGCAAGTGTTCGGTATCTATGGTGCAGCGTTATCTACGCATTGGTTATAACCGTGCTAGTCGTATTGTGGAACAAATGGAAAGGGATGGTTTGGTCACACCGCCAGGTGCAGGTGGACAACGTAAGGTGTTGTCGCGTTCGGTAGATGACGCTGGTTTTGAAGTATGAAAATGAAGTGGATATGCCTTGTTTTATACTTGATGTTGGGTACAAACCAGCTGTTATGTTATGCGGAGGGGCAGCAAGTATCGCCAAGTTCTGATTTGGCTGTGGCTTTGCAAGATTTGGCAACGATTCAAGGGTTTAGCTGTCAATTTGAGCAAGTATTGACCTACGCTGAGGGTGGAGAACGGGTATATTCAGGTGATTTGGCAGTGTTGCGCCCTGATAAATTTCGTTGGCAATATCATAAACCTTATGTGCAGTTGTATGTGGGTGATGGAAAAAAGATTTGGTTGTATGAGCCTGATTTAATGCAAGTGCAATATTTACAAGACTTAGGCGAAGTCGAACCTGTGGTCATGCAGTTGCTCAATGGGCATATTCGTTTGCAGGATGTGTTGGTTTTGGGGCATGAAAAGCGTGCTGATGGTATTTTATATTGGCAGGTGCAATTGAAAAAGGGTGAGCAGGCTGTGGTTATTGGTTTGGCAGTGCAAGACAAAAAACTGCGCTGGATAGAGAGTCAAGATGTGCTGGGTAATCGTAATCGTATGACCTTATTAAACGTGAACAAGACGTTGCCTAGCCAAGATTTGTTTGTATTGAAGGTGCCTGAAGGCGTGGATGTGATTGGAGATATGGAATGAAGGGTGGATGGAATTTGATGCGTAAGATTTTGTTATTATTATGTTGTTTCACATGGAATCAAGCTGGGGCAGCTGGTTTTGCCAATGAAGACCTCACGGCTTCTGGGGCTGGTGTTGCCAATGCTGTGGTGGCAAGTGCCGATGATGTGAGTGCGGCAATGTACAACCCTGCAGGTTTGGCTTGGCAGGGTGGTTTGCAAATTTTATTGGGCAATCAATCGCGTTATCGTACGGCTGGGGTGGATGTAAACGGTAGCTCAAGCTCAGCAGACGTTGGTTTGGCAGATGTGGGACTATTTGCGTTGTCTTGGATGCCCGAGGGTAGTGATTGGGGCGTTTCAGGCGCGATAGTAGTACCATTTTCCAGTCGTTTGGATTGGAATGATGCGTTTTTAACATCACCACAACAGTTGGGTGGCATGGATATGGAAATGAAACGTTACAGCTTAGACAGTATTTGGCGTATACACAGTGGTTTGGCAGTGTCTTTGGGTGTGGATAGTTATGATAGCCGTGTATTGTTGAATCAGAATGCATCAACCTTTTCAGGTTCGGGCACAGGCGCTATAGGGCTACATGCTGGCATGCGTTGGCAAGCGCAACCATTTTGGATGCTGGGTGCTTTTTTGCGTCAAGGTGCAACACTGGACATCACAGCAGGCAACAATGTTTTGTCGATACAACTTCCTGATGAGCTTAGCCTTGCAGTTGCCCATGATGTGGATGATTTGTTGCGTGTAGAGCTGGATATTAAACATACCAGATGGTCTGCGATGTCCGATTGGAATGTGACTGGCTCAGCTTTGTCGCTGGGTTTGGACTTACAAGATACGACGGATGTGTTGTTAGGAGCGACTTGGTATTGGCGTGATAATACGCAGTTGCGTCTGGGTTATGCTTATGAACAAGCCGCCAATGTTGCGGATGCTTTGCAACCTGCCTTGCTGGATTTAACAGGGCATAGGTTTTCGGCAGGTTTTGGCGGTATGATGTCTGGAATGCACTTGGATGTTGCGTATTCATGGGTTACATACACAGATACTGATGTTACAGGTACTTGGGCTGGCAGCTATCAGGATGCACAACAAAGCTTCTTATTCTCTTTAAGTAAGTCATTTTAGGGCATTTCAGGGCATTTTAAGGCATATTGTGCATCTATATAGTGAAGCAGAGATACAAAGCATGTTGCCTAAGCTTAACCAAGGTTTAAAAAATACTTGGCTGATTCAAGCAGGTAAGTTGTACAAGAAATTCAGCTTTGCAAACTTTAGCCAAGCCTTTTCTTTCATGACCCAAGTGGCTTTGCTGGCTGAAAAAGCCAACCATCATCCTGAATGGTCGAATGTATACCGACACGTTGAAATCCATTTGGTGAGCCATGATGTAGGTGGACTATCGGCAAAAGACTTTGAACTTGCCCACAATATTGAGCAGTGTTTAAGCTTAACACAGAAAAAATAGGGGAACAGACTTGGAAAACAAGATTGAGGTTGTGGTAAAAGCTGAATATATGGATGAACACTCAAAAGGTGATGAATATGTGTTTACGTATCACATTTCTATTCGTAATCAGGGCACAAAAGCTGCGCAATTGTTAAGTCGTAAGTGGTTGATTACGGATGCAGACGGGAATATAACCGAAGTGCAAGGTGATGGTGTGATTGGCGAGCAACCTATCATCCAGCCGCAAGGTGAACATCAATACAGCAGCTTCTCGGTGTTAAAAACACCTGTGGGTTGTATGCAAGGTTCGTATTTGATGCAGGCTGAAAACGGTGACCTTTTTGAAGCGGAAATTCCAACATTTACCTTGGCTGTGAAGGGTGTATTACACTAAAATACAGATAAATGCTGATATTTATCATGCCAAAGGTGGAAAAAAGTTCAAGACATCAGCAAATGTATCCAAGACATCAAAAGCACCTTCTTGTCTAAGCACGGATGCAGGTTCAACGCCAAAAGAGACACCTAAAGCACGTACTTGAGCAGCTTTTGCCATCTGAATATCAAAGCGAGAGTCTCCAATCACAGTCGTATGTTCAGGCAAGGCTCCCATCTCTTCCATGCATTCCAAAGCCATCGCGGGATGGGGTTTAGAGTGGCATAAATCTGCGGTGCGCCAGACAGGAAATAAGCGGTGTAAATCAAATTTGTCCAGCACACGCACCAAACCACCACTGGATTTACCTGTCACTACACCCATTTGATAACCACGCTTAGCTAATTCTTCTAAGCTTTGAATCACTTTGGGGTATAAAACCAACGAAGTTTCTGTAGCCCGATAATTGCTGGCATAGGATTGACCGATAGCTTGTTTGGTGGGGGCATCTAAGCGGTGGGTAGCAAGTTTTTCTACAGCCGCTTGTAGTGATAAACCAATGATACCCAACACATCTTGATAGTCTGGCTGGGCATAACCATGATCGGAAAATGCCTTTTGCATAGCCAGCGCAATGCTGCCGTGAGAATCAGTTAAAGTACCATCACAATCAAAGAGAATCAGTTGCACTTCATTCTTCATCGGTATTCTCCAGCCACGATTCTGGGCTACGTCTTACTTGCCACGTTAAAATTTTATCCACAGTCATCACCCTATTTTCTTCCCACAATCGAAGGTAAGTGCTCACCAATTCAGAGCTAGCTTTACCCACCCATACATGCAATAAATCCAAGCCTTGTGCATCCAACAGTTGAACGTGTATATCTTGCTTGCTGACTGAAAAACGCGCGAAATATTGCGGTGTATTGCTGACTACACGTTTGATTTGCATGTCCTGTAAGTCTGTTAAGAGTTGTTCAATGCTTTGCTGATTGAAAGTCTGCTCTGCTGCCTTATTTTGCCATAATTGACCTTGGCGATAGGCTTGTAAGATGTGTTTATCGTGGTTGAAGATGTTGATTTGGCTGACATCTGCCACTTTCCATAGGGGAAGAGCAGGTAAATGTTGTGTAGTAGGTTGCGGTTGTTGTTGCCAAATTAGTGCTGCAAGCAACAACAATAAAACAGCACTTGCCCAAATAGCTGCCTTTTTACTTATGAAGTTCATGATGAACCCAACCTACGTTGACGCAAAAACCACCAGCGCCACAAACCAAGCAGCAACAACACACTAGGCAAAGCAAAAACCCATAAAGCTTTGAAAAAGCTACGTTCGGCTTGGCTTAAAGGCTCTAAAGGACGCTGACTTACCCCTAGAGAACGTAAGTCAATCAATGCCTCATCATGGCTTAACCAATCCAACATGTTTAAAATCAACACAGTATTATCACCTTCGATAAATTCATTGTCCAACAAGGCTGCTGAACCTGCGATTAACAAACGTCCGCTTTGAGTGTGCTTTTGATGCTGTTGACCTTGAGGCAAAACAATACCAGCAGGTGTTTGCTCAAAGGCGGAGTCCATCTTGCCTTCTTGCACCAACATCATTGCCGAGGGGCGCAAGGTTAAACCGTTAAAACGCTCGCGCATAGCCAGCAAAGGATTGACATCAAAAGGTGGGCCAGATTGTGTGGCAGACCATTCGGATGATGTGAGTAAGGTGTGTCTGTCTGCGCTGGGGTTGACCCATAATAAAGGTGCAGCAAAAGGCATGGATACTGTTTCTAAACCTTGGCTAATTACATGTTGTTGATTGATATTCACCACATTGACAATAAAAGGAAAGTCCACCACCGAGCGAAAAGCAAAACCACCTTGCTGCTGGTTGACCGTAATCCGACTGGCTTGTTGATCCATGATTAAACCCGGTTCAACGGAGATGCCCAAATCGCTGAGCAACCAAGTATGGGCATAAGCATCAGTGGGCAAGACTGAAAACCCCATGCTTAAATTGGGTTCCACATTAGCCGCCAAGACAAACACGCTGCCTCCAGACATGCGGAATTGATCCAAATGATAACGAAAGGCTTCACTTGGAGCTTGATTGAGACCATTTACAATCAATACTTGGGCATCATCGGGCAGCAATGTATGTGTTAAGTCTACGTCCATGAAATCATAATCATCTTCAAGCAGTTGGCTTAATGTTTCGAGTTGGGATACATTTTTAGCCCCAAAACCAGAAGCAACGGCGATGCGTTGCCTGCCTTTACCGCTGATTTTTTTAATTTTTCGGGTTAAAAGGTATTCAAAACCTGCATCGGTTTGTACCACAGGGATGATTTCTTGCTGATCAAGGTATTCAATGATGATAGCCAAGTAACCTTGCCGCACTTGCGCTCTGTCATCTTCAATCACTTGCACTTGCACCTTGGGTACGTTCAAAGCGGTTAATGATGCTTCGATGTTAGGGTCGTCCGCTGGGTCAATCATTTCATAACCAATATGACCTTGACCAACATCACGGTAAGCCATCAGTTTATCTTCGATAAATTGTTGTAGTTGCCCGTAAGGCTGGGGTAAATCAGCTGTAAAATAGGCTTTGATTTGTATGGGTTCGTCCAAATCTTGTAAGACTTTTAAAGTGGACGGCGACAAGCTAGAGGTTTGGTTATCGCTCCAATCACTACGTATATGAGAGCCAGATGCCAAAGCAAACAACAATATACAAGCTGCGATCAGCCAAATTAAAGATAAACAACTTTGGCGACGAATACGGATACGTTGATCAATATGCTTCATCTTAACGCCACCTCCTGCGTTCTAATTCAAACCAACTTAATGCCAGAAAGATGATGGTCAAAGCCATGAATAACACCACATCAGCCAAGCTAACTACACCGCGCAACATGTTTTGAAAGTGGTTGATAGGGCCAAGCATCACAACCACATCTTGCAAGGCTGGAGATAAGGTTGGGGCAACTTGAGTCAGTAGAAATAAGCTTAACAATAAGATTAGTCCTACAATATAAGCGACCATAGCATGGCTGGTCAGCGCAGATGCATACAAACAGATGGCAGAGAAACTCGCCGCCAACAACCATGCCGCCAAATATGCAGCAGCGATTAAACCTGCATCCACATCGCCCAATAATGCAAGGCTGAGTGGATACAATACGGTGAGCAACAATAATGCACTCAAATGCCCCATTAAACTGCAATATTTACCCAAAACCAGCTCAATGGTGCGCGTGGGCATGGTGGCTAAGAGTTCGTAGGTGCCATCTTTTCGTTCATCGGCAAACAAACGCATTGCCATGGCAGGAATGAAAAAGATGTACAATAAGGGTAACATCGCAAACCAATGCCGCATATCCGCTTGTCCATTTAAAAATAAATTACTACCAAAGAAAAAACCCGACGCCAATAAAAAAGCAATGGATACCACATAACCTTGGGGTGTATCGAGGTTAATGCGCCATTCTTTCTGACATAATGCCCAAATTACGTGCATGATGTACCCCCTGTAAGTTCGCGGAACACATCTTCTAAGGATGCTTTTTCTTGCCGCATTTCTAGTAATACGGCTTGTGTAGCGACGGCAGCATGAAAAGTCGCCTCTGCCAAAGCAGATGAGGCATCGGGATGGTAAAATTGATAACGCGTATCACCATTATCCAAGCTTTCACGATGTTGAATTTCTAAGTTGGAAAAAGTGCTGCTTAAATGGTTGCATAATTGTTCGCCAGAGCCTTGAATGGTGACGTGTAAAAGCAGCCCACCTTGCGCTTGTTTGGTAAGCTCGGCTGGTGTTCCCAAGGCTTGTAATTGCCCTTGATCAATAATCATGATTCTATCACATACAGCCTCGACTTCAGGCAAAATATGTGAAGATAATAAGACTGTCTTTTGCCCAGCTAAACGCCGAATCAAATGCCTTATTTCAATGATTTGATTAGGGTCTAAGCCAGTTGTGGGTTCATCAAGAATCAGACATTTTGGGTCGTGCAACATGCTTGCTGCTAGCCCTACACGTTGTCTAAAACCTTTGGATAATTCTTCAATGCGGCGAAACATGACTTGTTCCAAACCACAAGCCTTACTCATTTCTGCGACTTTATCTTGGCAGGTGGCAGGTGGTAACCCGTGCATCTTGCCAATGAATTGTAAATAAGCATCCACATCCAATTCATGATAAGATGGTGCATGTTCAGGTAAATAACCGACCAAACGGCGTACTTGCAAAGACTGGCTTAAACTCAAACCATGAATCGTGGCATCACCCGATGATGGCGGTAAAAAGCAGGTCAACATCTTCATGGTGGTGGATTTTCCAGCCCCATTAGGGCCTAACAACCCCATGACTTCGCCTTGTTGCACTTCAAAACTCAAATTTTGTACGGCAAATGATGTGCCATATTGTCTACAAAGGTGATCCGCTTTTATCATGGTCAGAAGGTTAAAAAATTAGCGGTGAATTTCAAGTTTTAATTGCTATGAAGCTGCTCTAGGCTTGCATTAAAACTGGTGTATGGTTGCAAGGATAAAAGCAGCTTGTATCGTGCTTGCTTTACCACCCTTAAAAAAAGAACTTATGCACAACAGGACATGACCAGTGAAAGCAACATCCTTTTCAGATTTGACCTTGAAAGACGTATTACGCGATAACCTCGATACCTTGGGTTATACCAAGATGACCGATATTCAAGCGCAAAGCTTGCCTTGGATGCTGCAAGGGCAAGATGTGATTGCCCAAGCTGAAACAGGCTCTGGAAAAACGGCAGCTTTTGCATTGTCGCTATTGCAAAAGCTGGATGTAGACAATCTTCAACCTCAAGCTTTGGTGCTTTGCCCAACCCGTGAACTGGCTGATCAGGTTGCCAAAGAAATTCGCCGCCTTGCCCGCAGCCTTGAAAACATCAAAGTGCTGACGTTATGTGGCGGTATGCCTATCAAAGCACAAATCTCATCTTTGGTATTTGGCGCACATATTGTGGTGGGAACACCGGGTCGTATTCAAGATCATATTCAACGTGCTTCAATCAAGCTGGATGGTGTGCAGACTTTGGTTTTGGATGAGGCAGATAGGATGTTGGATATGGGTTTTGTGGATGCTATCCAGCAGATTAGCCAACATTTGCCAGCATCGCGACAAAGCCTGCTTTTTAGTGCTACATACTCTGCAAAAGTCAAAAATATGGCTAAAAAGATGCTTAAAACCCCCAAAGTCATCAAAGTTGCCTCGATTCATGATAACCAAAGCATTGAACAACACTTTTTTGAAGTAAAACGACCCACAGAAAAGCTGGATGCGTTACGTCGCGTATTGTTGGATAGCCAGTCTGAATCTACGGTGGTTTTTTGTAATACCAAACATGAAGCGCAAGTGGTGACCGATAGTTTGATTGCCGATGGTTTTAGTGCTTTGGATTTAACGGGTGATTTAGAGCAC